>CAZZGH010000009.1:0-18860 GCA_964653875.1 uncultured Candidatus Saccharibacteria bacterium | reverse complement strand
AGGTCTTGCCCTTAAACTGGGGTGATTCATAATGCTCCTGAAAACGCATAAACATTTCGGCTAGGTCTTGACGACTCTTTGATTCTATTAGATAAATTTGAGGGCGTTTCATGCTCGGAGTGGGCTCCCGGCGTGGCGAGGGTCCCAACGAAGTTGGAACGCCACAAAGACCAGGAACTCTGTTGCCAATATGGCAGAATGAAAACTAATTGCAAGTATTGACCTTACTGTCAAAAGTCAGTGTCAATTTTAGACTTTTTTGTTACAATAATGCCCACCTAACTACTAACTTTATAAAATTAGTAGTATTATTAAAAACATGGAAAAAATTCCCGAAACAGAAAAACTAATACCCCAAAAACCACATCTAAGGTATATAGAGAAAACCCTTTCTTTACTTGAATCTGACATCGGACCTGACGGCGAGGAAATAAACTGGAAAGATTTATACGAAAAGGTAGGACCATGGGAAACAGGATTAGAATTATCTGAAAAAATTCGGGAAGTAGTCCGAGACTATTTAATTTCAAAACTTCCAACCTTAAAAGAAAAAATACCGTCAATAGCCGACCTGCCAGATGTGGAAATGTTAAACGCTCTGGCAAACGGCTGGTTTGAGGAATTAGAAGAAGTCGAAGGAACAAGAAAGCAGGTTCTTCTTGGAGTTCTAGCCCATATAACCAAAAGAATAGAAACGAGAATTTATAAAAAAATATTAAAAGAGGCGAATGAAGAACAATTATCCAAACTCGGTTTAAAAGAAAACATGCGCGAACTAATACTAAACACTCTCGATGCTGCCGTTAAGTCAGATCCGATGTTTATCCGTTTCTTAGCTTACTCCCATCTAAGCAAAGAACCGCCGGAAGGAGTTGAGCCATCCACTCCAATTGGCACAGACGGTCTTCCACATACTTGGGCCGAACTATTCCCTCATGAAGCTCAATATATAGCATCCAAATTAAATTTATTATTAAAAGAAAAGAGCGAATGGATCCAAGAAAAAGGAGCAAAAGAATTTGCAGAATATCTTGAAATACTCGCTAAGTATTTTTTTGAAAAAGACATAAATGAATCGGATAGACTACGCAAGGAAATGGAGATTGCCTATGCAAAATCTATTGAAGCCGATTTCCCTATTCAGATTGCTCCTCCCACTGGTTCATATTACAAAGAACCCTATGTAGATCCCGAACTAAGGGTTTTAATCCATACTCCCGATGCCGAAGAACAAGAGGTTGGGTTTAAAAAACTACAAGAATCCCTGGCCAGCGAGCTCAACAAGCTTAATGTAGACCAATTCGCAGACACAACAAGAAACATGTCGGCAAGAAGCTATCTTTCAGTAAGCGCTTACGGAGCAAGTTTAACTTATACGGCCGCAGCTGAAATGGATAAATCTGTAACATTATTTCTTGATGAACAGATTCGTCATTGGGACAAAAACCTTGAAAGATTTCTTCCGCTTATTCAATTTGAGACTGACCCATTTGCCGATACGCCCCCAGAAAAAATAAGAGAGATGTCGCGAAGCGACACAATGCTTCACGAGTTTTCTCACCCTGTCTATTATAGCGACACGGAAGAAGCTGAAAGATTAGGCGCAACCCAAGAAACAATAATTGCCGAGACATCAGCCGAAACAATCCATCGCGGATTAGCTCTGGAAATACTTGCTAACGGGGGTTTAGATTATACCCGCGAACAGTACATCGCGATAACCATCTGTATGCCCCTTCAAGAACTCAAAAAAAATAATGACGATAAAGACTCCTACTACAAAGCGGCAATTTATGTGTTAAACGGAATGTTTGAAAGGGGTATTGTTGAGTTCGATGGTTCTAAAATAAAAATAAATGATAAGGATGCAGTTTTTTCACATTTAAAAGACAATGCTAAAAAAATAATCTCTCTATATGAAAACCCCGAAATGGATCCTCAAAAAGCCAAGAAGTGGATCAAGGACAACTGCACCGCCGGAGAAAAATTACAAAAGCTAATTGATTTTATCAAAAATAAAAACTAAATTCTCATTTTCTTATAGAAAATGTGTCGGTTTTTCTTTCAATCACGGGGCTGAATTGCATTTTAAATTCTAATCCTCCGCCTTCTGAACCTTGCATATCCAATTCTTTATAACCGGCGTTTTTAATCCATTCCAAGTCTTCAAGCCAAAGCATCAAACCCAAATCTGTTAAAGAATAGTTGTGAATACCAATAATCCCAGCAAATCTTTGCGGATTATTCACAACTTCATAACCGGCATTAAAACCCGCCGGCTTGCCGTCCACAATTAAAATCCTTGCCGTTTTAAAACCCCTGAAACTCTTGTCTATCGCATTGTGATACCAAAAATCGTAAACATAGTTTGCTTCCTCCTTAAACAGTGCGTATTTCTTCCAATTATTCACGACATCATGAAGATGTCCGCTGTATTTTTTTTCAAAATTGACAACCTCCATTTTGTGTTCGCGGTTAAATTTATTCCGAGCGTTTCTAATGTCTTTAAAATGATGGCCCGGCAAAGAAAGGTCAAATTGCTCCATGTTTAAAACTGGCCAGTCCAAAGAATAATCAATTTTATCTAAAACCAGTTCATTTTTACTTTTCAATAACGGGTAAATAATATCAGACACATAATTACACCAAACCTTATCTACGCCATTATTAAACCCGAATTTGGCAAACTCTGTTATTTTATCGGCGCTTAATTTTTTTTCACATAATGGGTTAGACCAGATTTGCCATTCTTCCGGATAGGCGTGAAACAATATTCCGGTTCCGTCTTCAAATTCTGCAAAAACCGGTTTTCCATCCGGCCGGTTAAGAGCAACAGAAAACCAATCTAAATTATGATCGGAAGTCCAGCCAAACTTGTTTATACAAGCCTGAATCCTGTTGCGCTCAGCTTCTATATTTTCGTAAATTTTCATAAACTACTTAGTTATATCTGCTCCTTTTTTATATGAATTAAATTCTGACTCGTTGATTGTAAATATCGCTCCCCAATCTCGCCCGGACTGAGTAAAATAATCCCCCGACATATTTAACCAATGCTTGGTTCCGTCCGGCCAGACGGCATAAACTTTTTTATCGTTTATATTCCTGACATAGTTAGCAGTTGTATAAGAATTAAAAATTTTGTCATCAAGCTCAACGGCTTTTGACGGATCTAATTGTCCATATAACTTAATTATTTCCGAACGCAAGTATCTTTTATACTTTCCCTCCACTACATAAATTTCCGATTCTCCCGGTCTTTTAATTAAAGAGCCATCAACAATCGGCTGCGCCAATGCGTTATCCACAAAATTTACATTGACCAAGACCGACCTTGGGCTTTCTTCACTGCTAAAATCCGCGGTTTTAAACTCATTAATGGGCATCAATACAATAGAACTCAATCCTCCTGGGTTTGTAATATAATCCGGATTTTTCAATGCGCCTATCCGACCTAAATTATCGACATATAAAATCTTAAATAAGTAATCCGGATTGTAACTAATTTTTACCGCTTTATCCGAGGGTAAGGAGGAGAAACCATATCTATACCAGGCCGATTGCCAAGGTTTTAAGCTATAATTAAAGAAATACGCAGAAGGATAGGATAAAAATGACTGTTGAGGAGTTACGTGAATATTTTTTAATTCATCTCTTTGGTAACCGTAACGTGTATTCAAAGAAATATTGTTTAAATAATTAGCGATTGTCCAATCCTCAAAAATATCTGAAAACTTCTCTATGTAATTATTATTTTGCAAAAACCGGTTTATGGAATCAATACCAATCATCGAGCTTTGGAGAGTTTCTTTAAATATTGACGGACCGAAGCGTTCCAATAAATACTGCCCGAAAAGAACTACTTGTACATAATCCTTTGAAACATTGGGCCATTCAGTCAAACTATCGGACGGGTCTTCCAAAAACGCACTTACCCGCCTTTCCAGATTTGATCTATAAAAATTATCGTTATAACCAAGAAGAGAAATCGAGTACTCTGATCTTAATTCATTCAACCAGATATCTTCTTGAACATTCCTTGAAAGTTCTTTCTGGTTATAAGAAATGAGATGCTGAAATTCATGTCCTAAAAATACTTTCGCAAGATTACCGGCCGACACGCTTATAAATATCATCTCCCGCTCATTTGAATCGCCGGCAATTTTTTTTGGATATTCATTAGAAGTGGCAAAATAACCGCCGTTTCCCGAAACAAGATCTTCTAGGACAATAGTAATTTTTGAATCATTGTCTATCCCCGGATTTGGTTCCGGCCCCCAAAACTGGGTTTCCGTCGGATAAATGTTATTATCGAACTCTTGAGCCAAAGCAGAGATATTACTATTTAGAACAATTCTTTGGTTCGTGTTTAAATTATCCCAATATCTGTCTTCCACATAGAAGTAGGCGTGCTCCGATATTTGTCTAAGAGTGGCACTTAAACTTGTTCTGGAAAACTGATCATATCTGGAATTAACATTGAAAATCACGGACTGACCAAGCATATCGGCTGATGCATTAAATACAAAGACAAAAAAAGACACCAATAGCACACCAGAAACAATGAAGTTTTTACAAATTTTACATTTCATAAATTTAATTCTCCAAATTAAAATCAAAGTTACGCTGAAATTCTAACAATTTTTAGCCCAAAAGACAAATTAAATCCCGTCGAAACGGGATTACTCTATACGCTTTCTTTTGGCTAATATAATATCCTGATCATGCTTAGACACATCTGCAACGGTACCATCTTTGAACATATTCGAAAGACCCACAATTACAGCCCCGATTACAGAGGAAATTTTTTTGAAGATCTTCGGTCGTTCCTGGAGGCACCGTTGACTTAATAACAATAATTTTTTCACCTTGAATAAAAGAAATGGCGCTTTCTGCTTCAGCCACTGAAAACTCCTTGCTATTTTTAAGTTGAACAGAATTATATCAGGGTTGATTTTTATTGCAAATTTGGTATAATTAAGGTCAGATAATTAACCGCAATGAAAAAATTATCAATCTTCTTATCGGATATAGTAATTCTTTATGTTTCACTAGTTCTGACCATTTTGGTCAGATACCCTAGCAATTTCCAAGAACAATATTGGTTACACCTATACCCGTTTTCTTTAATTTTTATAGCATGGCTTTTGGTTTTCTATATTGCCAACATGTATGAACCAAAATTGCTAAGAAACAATATCCACTTCTATTCAGCTCTTTGCCAGGTGATTATTATAGCTGCCATAATCTCCATATTTTTCTTCTATCTGATTCCCCTATACGGAATCACGCCAAAAACTAATCTATTAATTTTCTTGGTCATTTTTACCGGACTGGAATTTGCAAACCGTTCTCTTTCCAATAACATTTTGCAAAAAAGTTTTAAGAAATCAATACTCATTATAGGAGCAAACAGCCAGTCGCTCGAACTTGAGCTGTTTATAAAAGAAAATCCGCAATTGGGTTATGAGATTAAGTTTGTCATAGATATTTTTTCAGATAAATTCAAGATTATCAGCCAGATAATTCGGGAAGAAAAGATCGATACAATCGTTTTAAGTCCGGAAGCATATCAGGTTCCGGAAATAATAAACATCTTTTATAAATCTCTTGAACAAAAAGTCGGATTCGTAAATCTTGCTTCTTTTTACGAACGTTTGACAGGTATGGTGCCCCTAGGCGCGATCAATCAAATTTGGTTCCTAGAAAACTTGAACGAAGGGGAAAAAAGAGCGTATGAAATAGTAAAACGAGGCAGCGATATGGTATTTGCCATTATTCTCGGTTTGGTTAGTTTGCTGTTTTATCCGTTTATTATTCTTTCAATAAAAGCAACGTCGGAAGGTCCAGTGTTTTATAGACAAAAGAGAATAGGCCGGGCAGGTAAGATTTTCGAAATAATTAAATTTAGGACTATGGATAAAAATGCCGAGAAAGATATCGGTGCAGTTTGGACTGCAAATAATGATCCCCGGATAACTAAGGTAGGCGGATTTTTGCGCAAGACCAGAATAGATGAATTGCCTCAATTATGGAACATCTTAAGGGGACAAATGGCATTCATCGGGCCAAGAGCTGAAAGACCGGAATTTAACGAACAACTAAAAACAATTCCCTTCTACGAAGAGAGGTACCTAATAAAACCTGGCCTATCCGGCTGGGCTCAAATAAATTTTCGCTATGGTTCTTCCGTCGCCGATACAGCCGAAAAACTAAAATACGACTTGTATTATATTAAGAACCGTTCATTAATTTTAGATCTGGGAATAGCTCTCAAAACAATTAGAATAATGTTTCAGAGGTCAGGAAAATAAACCTTTCAAACGCCACGGGAGTTTTACTGATTCCCAGATTATTCGGCCAGACATTTTTGATTGCCCCTCCCGGCGTTCGCTAAATAAAATTGGATGCTCAACAAACCGGCAACCGGCTTTAACGAGCCGGTATTTCAGTTCCACCAAAAAAGCATACCCATTGGAATTAATTTCATTTAAACTTATCTTCTTCAGAGAGTCCGAATAATAAGCGTTAAATCCGGTCGTAACATCAGCCATCGGTAAATTCAAAATAACTTTTACATATAAGTTAGCAAACTTACTCAAAATCCTTCTGAAAAAATTCCAATTTTTTACCCCTCCTCCTTTGACATATCGTGAGCCGACGACAACATCAAAATTCTTAAGCTTTTCCAGCAAGGCGGGCACTTCGTTAAAATCATGTGAGAAATCGGCATCCATTGTTACGATATAACTATATGGTTTTTCAAATATCCACTTGAATCCGTCGATACTTGAGCGTCCATAGCCTAAATTATTTTTTCTTTCCAATAAAAACAGGTTCTTGAAATTAACTTTCATATATCCGACAAAGTCCTGCGTACCGTCGGAGGAGTTGTCGTCAACTATCAAAACCGAAATATTCGGCATCAAACCAAAAATTGAAGGAATTAGATCTTTTAGATTTTCCTTTTCGTTAAGAGTTGGAATTAAAATTATGCTTCGTGAATAATCCATCATACAAAAATAATATTATACCAAGATATAGGGGTATTATATATATGAAAACACTTGACCAGAAATTAAAACCAAAATAATCCCAAATCGGCAAAAATACAAAAAATGAATCAACGAAAACTAAAACCATCAGCCACCTATACTTTAAAAGATAGCCGACCGAGGTTAAAGCAAACAATGTTGTCATAGGCAAAAGATACTTTGAGAAAGAAAAAGTCAAGCTGCCGACCAATATAAAAGTAAGAATTACTGACAAAATTATTTCTTTTCTTAATTTTAAATCCTTATTTAGCAGTAGCGAAAAAGCCCCCAATACAATAATAAACGGAGAAACCATTATTTTTCTAAAAGACAAAAGCAGATTAGCACCAATTCTCAAATAACCCTTAATTCCAATGGTGAAACTTTCTGCCAATGGCGGCGGATTGCCTGTATCAAAGTTTCCTTGATACGAATTTATCGCAGCATTATTTACAAGATGTCCGGTTTGATAATAACTTGCGCCTAAATAAATGCCACCAATAAACAATGCAGTGAGCAACCAAGCCATTTTCTTCCAACTGTGGATAAACGACATTGAATGTCGTTTATCCACAGACAAGAATAATGGAAATAAAACCAAAGAAAATGGTTTCACTATCCCTCCAATTGCCCAAGCAATGGGCGTCCACAATTTTTTATTCAAACTCCCGTATATTATTAAGAGGACAAAGAACAAAAGCGCCGCCTCCTGAAATCCCCGCATCATGGTCGTATAAGGATACGGCATTAGTAAAAATAAAATTAAAAAATAGATGCCGGCTCGAGAACTCTGATAAAATATTTTACCGACAAAATAAGCCAATGGAACAGAAAGTAAAGAAAATATCGCCGACATAATAATCACTGAATCATGAGATCGAGTCAGCCAAAATATCGGCACAGCAAAGAAAGAAAGTCCTTGAAATCCATAGAACGATTTGAAATCGAGCTTTCCACGAGCCAATGATTCGGTGAAGCCCTCGTAGTGTAACCCGTCATCGGTAATAGCTGGCGTAGCGATAACGAAATAAACCAGCATTACTGAAACAATTAAACAAATTAAAATATATTCCCTTTTATCAAACATACTTAAATTTTATGCTCTCTTTAATTTTCTTATCAAATAAATAAATGAGACAATATGAGACACAGAAAACCAAACCGTGACCATAACAACCGACCCCCAGAGACCATAATTCTTTATCAACCATAGCCCCAAAGGAATACCCACACCAAGAATAACAGAATTTATCAATATTGAAACCTTAACTTTATTTATCGCCCTCCACATCGGACCTAAACCTACCCCGATGCCATATAAAACACCATAAACAATCAAACCAGCCACATAAGGCACACTCGGTAAGAAATTTTCTCCATAAAGAGTTTTAAATGCCAACGGGGAGACAATTACTGCGGCAACAGTCAAAAGAATGGATAATCCCAGAGAGTATAAAGAAACCTTTTTGAAGTTTTCAGCTAATTTTTCTCTGTTTTCAATCCGCAATTTAGGAAATTCAACATTTAACAGCACTGATATCGGACCAAGTAAACTTAAAGCAAGATTAACATAGCCGAAAGCTAATTTAAAAAAAGAAACTTCAGATACAGTAACATAAATACCAGTAAGGATAATCGGTAAAGCCATGAACAAATTACTCATATTTCTATCCAAAGCAACCCAAAAGGTAAAACCAAAATATTTTTTCAGACTTATACTCCCTGCTTTCATAATTAACCGCCGTAAATCGGGAAAAACTAAATCTCTCCTTGTCAAATTTCTAAACAACAACGCTGATAAAATAAATATCATCAAAGCTCCGATCAGGTGTCCACTTACCACACCCCAAACCCCAAAACCGGCAATAACCAAAACCAAAGACAAACCCGATCTTAACGACTGGTCGGTAATAATTAAATACGTTAGAGATTTTATTCTACCGGTAACCTGAAAAGCAGAATACGTCAAAGTAAAAAAGAAAGATGACAAAGTTACCGCGGCAATAATGATAGCTGCATAAAAACCGACAACCGAGTTGCCATATAATTTATCTGCTATATTCGGCAGAAAAAAACTAAAAACCAATACAATCAGAGCAGCAAGAAAAGTTATTTTGAACATAAAACCGAGAATGTTTTCTACTTCATTATTGTCTTTTTGCGCATAAGATTTGCCAAGTAAACTTGATGCCGCTTCTTGAATCCCCATACCAATTATTAGTGAGGTTGTAGCCGCTAATCCGAAAGCAAGCGAATAAACACCCAAAAGCTCCGGCTGTAAAAGTCGAGCTATCAGGATACCGACAACCGCCTGAACAATCGTCCCGCCAAAACTCCCCGCCTGAAGCATCATAGTTTGTTTAACGAATTGGTGGTTATAGAAATGATTTAATTTTTGAAACAAGCGGACACAAAAAATTTGTCCGAAAAACATCTTCGTGTCTTGAGCGTATATATTCCAGATAACTTTGCGAATTTCGGCATTAGGTTGCTCTTTTTCAATATAAGAAAGGGTAAGGCGCCGATAAAAAGCTACGGCATTCAAAAGAGAAAACGGGCTACTTCTCATTTTGTGCAAAGTTTCAATAATAATCTTTACCTTAGAAGGTGCGGCGGGTAGATACCGATTAATTAAGTCATAATGGATTTTATTTGCGTTAGCTAATTGCATTTGCCTTGTCACTGACCCCAGGGTAACCGAACCGGCGCTTTGGCGGTATCTTACAAGTATATTGCCCAAATTTGTAATTTTATATTTCTTAATAAGATCTGAATATAATTTATAGTCTTCGGAATGGAGGTGGTCGTGAGAGTATCCAAACTCTAGCATGGCTCGTTTTCTGCCCAAAATTCCCGAATGGACAAAAGGATTTCGCAAAAGCAGCATAAACTTTATTTCATTAAAATCTTCGGGGTAAAATTTTCGCCCCAGTATCTTCCCATCGTCATCAATGATCTCGGCGGCACAACCAACTAAGGCTACATCTGGATGCTTTTCAAGGAAATCATATTGTTCTCTGAAACGATTCGGCAACGCAACATCGTCTGAATCTAAAATGGCGATGTATTCGCCCTTCGCAATTTCCAGAGCTCTATTTCTGGAAAGAGCAGGTTTCAGGTTAGTCAAATTATTTAACAAAATTACCCTTGAATCTTCTTCAGCATATTGCTTCACGATTTCAGGAGTGTTGTCTGTTGAACAATCGTTTATAACAATTAACTCGAGTTCTTTAAAGGTCTGATCTAAAATACTCAAAATAGCTTCGCCAATATGTTTAGACGAATTATACGCAGTCATTATAACTGTGATTTTTGGTTCCATTATTTGATATCCTCAAAATTTACCGCCGGGAATACGTCCAAAAAACTGTTTGGGGTTGCATTATAAATTTTGACATTGGGATACAACTTAGCAATTTTTTCCGACAATAATCTATAATTCCTAAATAGACGCAAACAACTTGTCATCATATCTTCATAGCTTGCTTTTTCTTTGTATGTATGCGGCGAAGGCCCTTCCGGTGCGTCAAAAAATCTTTTAAAACCAAGAAATGTCCTGCTCGCCGGGTAAGCCAAAAAATCATGTTCACAACCCAAAAGATATATGGTTTCAAATCCCATATAAGAAGCCAGTACTAAAGCCAACACGACTGAATTTTTGGGAAATGGTATCGGTTTGACCGGGTCGATGTTAAAACTCAAACGATCATCCATAAGTCCCCGTTCTAGAACATAGAACACCGGGTTTTTCAAAAATAGTTTATTTTGTTCAATAAAATTTCTGGCTACACTGTTGAAAAAAAGTTTTGTTTCCGGAACTTGCGACAATATTCGGTCACTATCGGGCAAATCTACGCCTCCTCCCGGGTGACTGGAACCCCAAGCTTCAATCGGTCTCATGTTTTTAGAATAACTGGACAGATCCGCAGCTATATAATACTTCGGACGTATTGTCTTATACTGGCTGTGCTTCCAGAAGTTATTCATTACAAAAGTTTCTTTTTCAGCCAGGCGCATTAAGTCCTGATTATTTAAAGAAGGGCCGTTGCCCAAGATAAAACAGGTTCTGCCCTTTTTTGAATTAAAAAGGGTGCGGTTTTTTTGTAGAATATTTTTGAAATAGTTAAAATCTTGATATTCTTGATATCGTTTTTTTATCTTAGAGATTATTTTTTTAGGAGAATAATTCATGTCTTTTGCTTATATCTTAATCCACGCCGAGGGGATTAGGTCCTTTTCATCCATTACCGGATCAATAAACCATTTTTGAGGAGTAACGACTATCTTTTGAGGATTAACATTTAACCAAGCACCCCACCAGCTAAAAGTGCTGTTGGCGGTAATATTGTGCTTACATGCGCTCATTAACATAAGTTCTTGGTAGTCGGCCATGCTGCCATCGGAAACAAAATTAACCGGACAACGGAAAGAAATATTTTGTTTTACCCACTCAATATCATCAGAAAAAATAAACAATTCCGGCGAAGATATTTCTTTTGAAATAAGCGATTCGGCTTTTAAATAATAATCAGGCATACACGGACTAAACAAACGCATATTTTTTGCCAACAAATAATCACCTCGGCGGATATGAACCGACACAGAATTGGATAGCGTAATTCTATTTAAAAGATTTTGATATTTTTCATCCTGCGGTTCTTTGAGCGTAATGTCCTGCCGTATTATATCCTCTATGGGCTTAAAATACTTTTCACTTTGCCAATAACCCACAAGGTAAGCATTTTTCGGAGCATCAATAACTGTTTGGTTAAAAGTATTCCTATTCTCTTTAATGACAGAACCCCAATAATCAGAACTAAAAAAGGGAAAACGGTTTAAAAGTTTTATTTTTATTACCTCCCTTTTTTTTGCAACAACTCTTACCATGTTAAAATGCGACATATATGACAGACAATACCGCTGACGATTGTAATTTTCGCCGGTAAAATCCAGCAATAATTCCGTATTGCGTTCTAACGCCAAACGGCGACCCAAAGCATACTGAAATAAATTATTACCCAAACCTAGAGTTAATTTTATTATAATCATTTTATCTAATCTTAACTATTCTTTTTCCCAATTAAGTTATAATACTTTAGACTTTTAACCTGTTCATGAATGGTCGGAAGATTTATTTTGGAGCCCAAAAAAGATTTAACTTGAGAATATAAACCTGGTTTGAATTCAATGTCTAATTTATCGTTCAATAATACCTCCTCTTGTTCAATACTGCCCTTGTTCTGGACTGATAATAACTCCAACGGTCTTAGTATTAATTTGCGTTTTGGAGTAAGAATTTCCACCCCCCATCGGCCCGCTGATTCCCAATTGGCATTATATGAAAACAACGCGCCATTTTCGCTGATTCCCGCCCCAGCGTATATGGAAGCTTTCGGGTGCCAAGTCAATCTTCCGGCTGTAAAACATTTTATTTTTTTGGGTTTGCCGCCCAGAAAAAAAGCCAGATCTATCACATGGCTGGAATTCGCTAAAAGCCAAATCCTTTTAACCGACATAGGTTTTTGGTTTTTGATGATTTTGTGGCTCCACTCGGTAAATTCAAAATTAAAAGATAAAATCTTGCCATCTTCTTTAATAAGTTCTTGCGCTTTTTGAGTTGAAGCATAAAACCGGCGATTATAAGCAATAAAAATTTTTGTGCCTGTTTTCAAAGCTGTTTTTTGAGTTCTGACAAGATCGCTCAAACCCATCCCTCCGGGTTTTTCAAGAAGAATAGACCTTGCGCCATGTTGCATAATAAGACGGGCCACCGAACCAAGCTGTTCCTCACTTGTAGCGACAATCACTGTTTTAGGTATCTTATTTGTTCTGTCTTTAAGCCATTCTTTAAGACCACCAACCGCAACCGGCGCACCAGTTTCTTTTTCAAAAACTAAAGCATTTTCTCTGCCTCTCCCCACCGTTAAAAAATCACTTTTCAAAGCTTTCAGCACTTTGGCATATTCTCTTGCCATATTTCCAGCGCCAACCAATAAAATTTTAGGTGAATGGATAATATTCATATTTTTTTTCCATGCTTTTATTCAAAAAACGCCTTAAAGGTTCCAGAAAGGCCATGTGAATTTTTGCAGATTTTTTATACGGTGTGAGGGAGCAACTGCCATTCGCTAAAATATCTTCTACCACCACAGTAGTTGTTTCGCTTACAAACGGGGTCTTAAATAAAACCTCTTCCCACTGCCAATTATTTTTTACGCTAGAGGTCCAATATTTTCTTTCTGGCTCCCGTATAATATACCGTGTATCTCTGCTAAAAATTTCTATAAGAAAGGGGGTGTTTCCAGAAGAAAAACTGGAAAGTTCACACTTACTGCCATTCTTAAAATTAGCACAAAGAGTTCCGTTAATCTCTAAAAATCCTCTTCTTTTGCTTGGATATATTTTTTTATCTAAAAGATGAGTATCGAGAACAAAATTATAATCTCCCGTAAGAAAAGAAACCAGATCAAGAAACTGCACGGCATTACACGCCAAACCCCATTTACTGCCTATGCCACGAAAGGAAATTACTCGATCGCTTAAATCTTCTTTTATGTGTTTGTATATCGGCCTGACCCTTCGCGCACAATTAACCCAAGCCTTAATTTTTGATTTTGAAAAAATATTTTCAATGGCAAAATAATCGCTCTTCTTGTCAAAAAGGATTTTTTCCAGAATAAAGCAAGACACCCGATTATGTTTTAAAATATCTTTAACGGCTTTTGCTCGCACATTGGACGCAGTAGCAATTATGGCCAGATCTATTTTATGGCCGATATCAATTTGTTTCAGATATTTTACCGTATGATTAACTCGCCTGCCAACAGGTAGGTATTTATTTTCTGGCATCTCTTCGTACCGTTGCCTGGCAATTGCCAGAGATTGCTCCGATGGGTCAATAACTGTTATGCCTAAAGGAAATTTAACATTTTTTAATGCTTGTAAATGGCGACTCCCTATTTGGCCCGCACCGATAATATAAACATTGAACATGAAATACTAGACCAATTTTCCTATCGCCTTTTTATTCAAATAATCCTGAGAGGCATAGGTTGTCTTAACAAAAGTTTTAAAACCTTTATAAGCAGCCGGTCTCGGTTTCGCTGTATATATTTTGTTCTTTTCTCTTGATTCTTTTGATAATATAATAAACATCCGTTGATCCTCAAGTATTAATTTTTGATCGTCATTAAAATCAAACAACTCTTCGTGCGTTCTGTCACCGATTCTTTTATTAACAGGCCTAACTTTAATTTTTTTACCCGGGAAATGTTTGTTAATAAAAACACTGGCAAGGTCGGCCATTTTAATTGATGGCATCTTTAATAAAAAAACTTCTCCTCCTTGAGTCAATTCGGCCGCTTTTAAAACCAACCCAACAGCCTGATCTATGGACATAAAAAATCTGGTGGCATCTTTATCGGTAAGTTTAATCTGTCCGTTATCCTCGGCCTGCTTTTGCCACAAATTCAAAACGGATGCTTCTGACCAAGCAACATTTCCAAATCTTACACATGAAAGTTTTGTCTTGCCACCTGAGAAATAATTAGTATTCGTAAGAAGTTTTTCCATCATTAATTTGGATAAACCCATAACATTTCCGGGGTTTGCCGCTTTGTCTGTTGAAATGGCTATAACTTTTTTCACATGATTTTTAAAAGCAGCATCTATCACATTTTGAGAACCTAAAATATTCGTCTTGACGGCTTCAAGAGGATTATATTCGCAAAGAGAAACGTGTTTTAACGCGGCAGCATGAAAAACTATATCTACATTTTCAAAAGCCAGATCGAGACGTTTTGCATCTCTGACATCGCCAATAAGCGTTTTGACATTCGAGGGATAACCGAGTTTTTCTAGAAGATGGTACTGCTTGCTATCATTCCTTGATAATATTCTAACTTGTTTAGGTCTGTATTTTAAAAGCTGTCTGACTATCTCTGAGCCGATAGAACCAGTTCCGCCGGTCACTAATATTATTTTATTCCTAAAAAGTTTATTCATTTTTAATGTCTTGAATGACTTTAATTAACCTGTTTACTATATACTTTACATCTCCCCTTTTCAACCCTATATAAAACGGCAGTGCCAATGATGACATCGCCACCTCCTCGGCTATAGGAAAGGCGCCTCTTTGATATCCAAATTTTTTTTTGTAAAAACTAAAAAGATGTATGGCCGGAAGATATGGCTTTGTGGCAATACCCCTTTTTCCCATGATTTTTATGATCTCATTGCGAATTGTTTCAGATTTTATGTTTTTAATTTTAACAACATAAACAAACCAGCTGTGTGAATTATATTCAGCAATTTGCGGAGATACGAGAAGGTGTTGATGCGGCGCTAAATATTCCGTATACCATCGAGCAATCTTCTCTCGTTCTTTCAGCATATAATCAAGTTTTGATAATTGAGTGAGACCCAAAACAGCGCTCATTTCGTCCATTCTGTAATTATATCCCAATCTTTCATGGTCTAACCATTGCATATTTTCTGAACGTCCTTGGTTACGCAAACTTGAACAATGCGAGTAAATCTTTTCAGAATTAGTTACGATCATTCCACCCTCTCCGGTGGTCATTTGTTTATTAGGATAAAAAGCAAAAACAGCAGATTCTCCAAACGTACCGACACTCCTCCCTTTATATGTGGCACAAATTGATTCACAAGCATCTTCAATAATTTTTAATTTATATTTTTTTGCTAATTTCAAAACAAGATCCATATCAGCAGACTGACCGAAAATATGAACAACCAATATTGCTTTGGTTTTAGGAGTAATTTTAGCTTCAATACGCAAGGGGTCCATGTTATAGGTAAGAGGATCAATATCTGCAAAAACGGGGTTTGCTCCAACATAAAGAATTGAATTGGCTGACGCTATAAACGAGAAGGGGGACGTGATAATTTCATCGCCCGGACCAATTCCTGCAGCAATCATCGCAAGATGCAATCCAGCCGTACCGCTTGAAACCGCACAGGCATATTTCGTGCCTATTTTTTTGGCAAATTCTTTTTCAAATAACGTATATTTGGGACCCAAACTTAAATTACCCGATTTAAGAACTTCGGTAACCGCACGAATTTCATCAGAGGTAATATATGGTTTTGCGATCGAGTAACGTTTCATTTGTATTTAAATTATTTGTTTTCTTTATAATAACTAACCCATCTTATCAGGCGGTCTGCTATAAACATCCCATCCCAAGGCGATTCAAAAAAAGTCATCCGGCCATAAGGCACACAACGATCGATTCCGTGTAGAGTAATTTCTTTAAGAAGATCCGATTCATTTGAACTGTTTAAAGCTGTTCCAAGAGTTTGCTTGCCCCGATCCATGAAAGCTGTAATTTCTCTAATAGATTTTACCGGCCTTATGAAAATAACACGCGAGGCGCAGGCCGGACTTAAACCCTTTTCTTCCGAGAAAACTACTGTCCATTCCGTATCTGGAGATGACCAGATATTGCCTATCATGCTGTATTTAGCGCGGAGAGTTAAGATATCTAAGTTTTTTCTGGTATCAACCACTCCCTTTTTTATAAGTTTTTTACCGACATACTCAAGTGACCCGGCAAGTTCTATCGCAAATTCTTTGGGAGTAATCTTTCCGCCTTTTTCTATGAATATCGTGTGAGGGGAAGAACAGGCATACTGATCAAACGTGGCTATGTCCAAAGCCAGTTTAGTTGCGATTTCTTTATGATTAATCAACGATCTTTTGTCTATAATTCCAAGCGAATATTTTGGCCCAAGCATTATATCTTCAGCATGCATTTTTTTGGGCAAAGAACTTATGGCTTCTATGGCTTCCCTCCCTCCCCAAGCAATTCTGACGTCAGCGTTCTTTGAGAGTTCGGTTTGAAAAACAGTATCACTTCGATCGACCAAAACCACTGCCACTGATTTTAAAAGGTCCCTGCCGTGAATTTTGGTTGTATTAACCTTATTCATGGTTACCAAAATATCAATGAAATCTTTGTATGCCCGGGATGATGGTTTAACTATTGATGCATTTTTAGTGACCATGGCCTGAAATAGAGAGTAAAAACCTAAAAGCGGTGCATTTCCAGCAAGCCAATGAACCACTAAACCTCGCGGTTGGCAGTGATAATTAAAACGCAAAGAACCGATCGGCAAATTTTCAAAAGAATCCAATACTTTCAAATTACCTCTTAAGGCAGTCTCTAGAAGATCTGAAAAACTTTTCCGGTTTATGAATTGTGCCAAAGCTTTAATGTTTGGTTGCCGCAATAAAATATTTTTGTCGGTAAGCCAAAAACGAGAAAGTTCCTGAAAATAATCAAGCAAGTCGTTAATCTTTGTTTTTCCCAAAAACAACCGCCCCGATTCCATTTCCGAAATTAATCTTCCGGTGTTTACAATCGGTTTGTTTTCGATTTTTCCGTTTTTAAAAAGTAATTTTGCTTGCATATTAATAAAGTTAAAACAAATAAGCCGTGTCGCCGCAACCTCTTAATTCGGCAGTTTCTTCTCTTTTATTAAATAAGAAAAATTTACCCCTTCTTCCACAATGACATCCATCTAATCCGATAATCGTCCCGACATCATCCGACAAAACCGAAACGCCAGGATAACTATTGGGTATGGGGGTTATAAATTGCAAAAGACCCTTCTCTCCAATTGCCGCCGGTAAAAAATTTATGGGATTTCTGACAATAATATCTGAATAAAGCGGCGCATGCTTAAAACCAAATGGACAATCCGGAAAAATTGTGCCAAGTTGTTCGGTTAAACCGTAAATATCGGTAATTTTTTTAATTTTTACTTTGAGATATTTAGTAATTAAATTATTAAAATCATCTTTTGTCGCGTTCAGATCAGCCATTTTTTTCCAGCCACCGATATGTACCAATATCCTGTCGGCAGTTGTATCCTTCAATATGAATTTTAAAATAGAAACTCCATGCTGCGGCATATTTGTCAATAATTTATAGATTATCCATGTAAACCCGAAGAAACAAACACCTTCTTCTTTTTTCGCAGAACTCAATGCCTTTTGAAGCTCTTTATAATTAATACTTAGATCCTTATTCAAAACACAAAAGTAACGACTTGCTAACAGCAGCATACCCCTTATGGCAGAGCCACGTGAACTTAATTCCCCGCTAGAAACAAATGCGGTTTCCGGCGAGTCAAAGATTATGAAGACCCGCCGTTTATTTTCCAAAAAATCTCCGAGGATCTGGCTCAATGCAATTCTTTGCCGTTCGATAGTCGTTTGGTCAAGACAAACCATGCTAGGTTTGTTGCTTGTGGTGGAACTGGAAAATACACGCTTTTTTATATTTCCGGAATAGCCCGTTATAAGCTCAAGTTCCTTAAAAATAGCAACGGGCAAAAATGGGATATCTTGGACAGCATAATTTTTGTTAGGATTAAAATTTTGAAAATTTAAAAACCTTCTGAAGTATTCAGAATTTTTGTAATGGTAATTAAGCGCTTCATGCATGGCAGATAAAAAATCATCCCGCCCCAAACGACTGTATGGTTTTTCTTCCAGAAGTTCGTCAATTATCATGTAAGTGTGTTTTTAAAAATTTCTAAAAAGTCTTTCTCTTGAAATTTAATCGGACCGGTTGGAGTGCAAAAATCTTTCTGAATGGCGGTCATAGCGTCTTCCGCAGAAAATTTCTTGCCTACTCTAATTTTTTCTTTTTTTAATTCAAAAAAATTTTCAATATTCTTAAATAATTTCAGTAAATATGCTGCGCCCGTACTTTCTCTGGATGGAAATAATTTATTATAAATCCCAAAGCGTGAGTTAATACGCACCACTTCCGGTAAAAATATTGAAACAGCTTT
>CAZZGH010000008.1:3628-19475 GCA_964653875.1 uncultured Candidatus Saccharibacteria bacterium | reverse complement strand
TCCACCCAGCACCTTATTTCAGTCTGTTGCGTGATTTAGCTCCGACCCCAACCCCTATCTTCATCACATCTCCGCGATACGAACAAAAGGCATCCTCATTAATGCAAAGAACAAGAGCGCTTCGCTAATTTGTTCTTTGCTAATTCGGATGCTCTTTATGTTACCGTATCGCTTCGACTTAGTGATTCAGATGGGAATTGGGGTCTGCGCTGTCGATTTTTAAAGCAAAGCCCTTTCCAATTCGTAGACCGTTTGCCTCCGAGGGTAACATAATACTCAAATTGGTTGACAATTTGCTTATTCAATAAATTTTAGCCGGAATGCATAAAATTACTAGGACGGTCCTAGTAAACTAATTCAATACGCCATACGAGTGGCGTATTCATCGTAACCCCATGTCAAGGCGTCGCCTTGACATGGGGTTATCTCTCGCCTCGTTAAAGTGGCATAAAAGCGATGGGTTGTGCTTGATCAACGTTGTTGACTTAAATTTTCAAGTGTGTTATCTTAATTCCGACCGAAAGGAAGGGGGGCGATGGAAATGCCAGCTCTCGTTTGGTCAGTTCTTTACTATTTAGGGTTTTTTGCCGGGACATATGTCCTGGCCGCAATCGGATTTCTGCTTTTCGTTCGTTTGGAGAGAGATCGGGACGGGTCATTGCTTGTTAACCCTGAATCGCTACATTATCGGGCATGCAAGAAATGTTACGGATGGAGAATGCACGAGGGTTATTATGAGGGCAAGAAAATAAGCCACATAGAATACTACCATATAGGCCTTTGCGGCTACTTTTGGCGGTTGTTCTGGACTCCTTTGTTTTTTACGATTTTAGGCGCGTGGCAAACGGTCAAGATGGTTGTTTATGCTCCGTTTATGTACCTTTTCGGCTATTATCCGTGGCCGACTATGAAGGCCATGCAACGAGAGGGAAATCCATTTGCCGTTGAGATGGGGCGAATATCATTTCCGCGAGTCGGCAAATTGGAACTCAAACCGTATCTCATGGTGTTTCCGGTTTTGTACGGATGGCTGTTATGGTCATATCCGCAGATGACATGGAGATGGACTTTAATCGCTTTTGCTGTGGCGCTAGTCATAGCTATGATTTTGGCAGCTGAGTGGGTAAAAGATAAAGTTGACGAATCAGAAAACACGAGAGTGAAGTTGGTGCGTGAGTATGTTAAGGCGAGCAAGCGCAGCATTTGCCCGCTTTTGAAAGTCAAAAGTCAACCATAAAAGTAGCTAAACGCTCCTTAGCCCATCAGGTCAAAAGACTTGGCGGGCTTTTTTGTTTTCCAGCTACTTTGAACTTCTATTGCCAATTGTCATTTATCCACCTAAACAACCAGCGGAGTGAGACACCTTTTTAAAATTTAGTTCCGACTTTGTCGAGGATCCTCGATAGCTTTGCTATCGGGACAAATATTTTAAAAAGGTGTCTCACTCCGTACGCATAGAGGTTGTGTGAGCTATAAATTAGAAGTGGGCTGTCGTTAAATTTTTTGATATACTAATTCTATGAAGCCTGTGGTTCTCACAATTTTGGATGGGTGGGGATATTCCAAACAAAAGCTTGGCAATGCTATTTTAAATGCGAAAACACCTAACATTGATTCCATTCAGCAAAATTACCCGTCTCTTCTTCTTCAAGCTTCCGGAATAGCTGCGGGCATGGCTTGGGGAGAATCAGGAAACAGCGAAGTCGGACACCTTACAATTGGTGCGGGAAGGGTTATTTTTCAATACCTTTCAAGGATAAATAAGGCCATAGATGACGAAAGTTTTTTTTCAAACAAGGTTTTGATCGAAGCAATTGAACATGTTCATAAAAATAATTCGACTCTGCATTTAGCAGGCCTTCTCACGTCAGGATCGGTTCATGCATATATTGCTCACCTTTTTGCCCTAGCAGACCTGGCCAAAAAAAATAATGTTATAAATCTAAAAATCCATTTTTTTACCGATGGGAAGGATTCGGGCTTAAAAGAGGCTCCAATACTCATTAAGAAAATAAATGATTACTTATCTCAAGCAAGTATAGGCAACATAGCTACTGTTATAGGTAGAGATTTTGCCATGGATAGGAGTAAGAATTGGGACTTAACCCAAACGGCATATAAACTTTTAACGGCAGGCGTTGGAGAGAAAACATCGGATATTTATCAAAAACTCGAGGAATATTATTCCCGGGAATTGAATGATTCTAAAATTCCGCCCACGATAACTGATGATGCGGGATTTGTTAAAGATAGCGATGCTTTGGTGTTCTTTAATTTTAGAGAAGACAGTATGAGACAGCTTGCAGAAGCCTTTGTAAATAATGATTTCAATATATTTGAGAGAAAAGAATTTAATAATCTTTATGTGGCTTCATTAACCAAATATATTGAAAACCCGAATCTCCATGTTGCTTTTCCTATTCCAGAAATAGGAAACGGCCTTGCTGAAGTGTTAAGTCAAAACAACAAAAGACAATACCACATCGCTGAAACTGAAAAATATGCCCACGTAACCTACTTTTTTAATTGTCTGAAAAATGCGCCCTTTGACGGCGAGACGGACTTTTTGTCCGAATCTTTAAAAAATCCTTTAGAAAATCCGAAAATGAAAGCTGATGACATAACGGAAAAGGTTTTATCGGAATTGGATAGGTATGATTTCTTTGTAATTAATTTTGCCAACGGAGACACTTTGTCTCATCTTGGAAATTTGGAAGCTACCGTAAGGGGAGTTCAGGCGATAGATGAAGTTGTGGGCAAAATAACGTCAGCAGTATTGGAAAAGAACGGAATCATGGTAATAACTGCTGACCATGGCAACGCAGAATCGCTTACCTACAAATCATCCGGAGAAAGTGAAACCAAGCACAACGATAATCCGGTACCGTTTTATCTGATAGGCAAAGAATTTGAACGATACAAATCCGACGACGATATTGAGTCGGCCATGAAACAACCTGCCGGCTTGTTGGCTGATATTGCGCCCACAATCCTAGAGCTCATGGGCATAGAAAAACCGGCCGAAATGACCGGAGAAAGTTTACTTAAGATTCTTAAGGCGTAAATTTTTTGATTTGCAAAAATACTGCTTCAACGGCTTTAATAAAAGTGTCTGATTCGCTGATTATGCCCGCTCGTAATAAATGACCTAGAACTCGATAGGTTGTTTCAAGATATTCTAATTCAGTTTCCATCTTGTCTTTGTCCTCTGCCATAAGTTGCTGAAATTCTTCATCAATATCATCATATTTAATCTTTGGATCTCGTATAAAACCTTTACCTTTTAACGTCGAGAGAGTTTCTTCGAGTTCTCCCATCCTTTTATTTATTTTTTCTCGTGCCGATGATACGATTTCATCAAGATTTATCATTTTTTTGCGTAACAAAATTTGCAGAGAAGTGTCTGTCTTTTTAAGGTCTTCTATATCTTCTGCTAACTGACCATAAAATTCATTGCCCTCAATATCGAAGATATCCCTGCCTCTTATTTCTTTAGGGTTTTTAATCAAATGAGGAGGTGGTAAATTTTCTTTTGATGTTAGTGCATTTGGCAATTTTTCTTTTTTCATGGACATGGCATATTTAACTTTAAATTTATTCTATCACTTAATTACTCCTCCGCCAAGAAGCTCTCCTTTTTTATAAAATACTGCTGACTGGCCAGAGGTAACGGCTCTTTCGGGAGTTTTTAATATAAGCTCTCCGCTTTTATTTAAAACGGCTTTTTTTAACCCCGCCCGATAACGCAAACGAACATCGAGTTGAATAGGAAATTTTGGTTCTTCCCCAACCCAGTTAATTTTTACCACGATCGTATTATTTCTTAACAAGTCCTTTTCGTTTCCGACATAAATAATGTTCTTTTTAATGTCCTTAGAAACAACATAATATGGTCCTCCACCAAGGCCTAAGTTCAAGCCATGTCTTTGGCCGATGGTATAATAATAAATTCCGTCGTGCGTTCCGATAGCAAAGCTGTTTTTAAGATCCGACCTTATCAGACGAATCTCACCTTTTCTTGGTTTAATTTTTGTTTGCAAGAAGTCTTTCATATCCAGAGGCCCGATAAAGCAAATACCCTGGCTGTCTTTTTTGTCATGATTGGGCAAGCCGAATTTCTTAGCCATTTTTCTAACTTCCGGTTTAAGATAATCCCCTATCGGAAACAAACACTTTTCCAGTTGTTTTTGCTTTAAAGTCCACAAAAAATACGACTGATCCTTATTCTTATCTTTAGCCACAAACAACATGACGGGGTCCTGTCCCCGCTTTGGGGCCACCCCTTTTAGTTTTACATAGTGACCTGTCGCGATATAATCTGCCCCCTCTTTCATTGCTTTATCATAAAACAAACCAAATTTAATTTCTTTATTGCACATTACATCTGGATTTGGAGTTCGCCCTGCTTTATATTCTCTTACCATATAATCAGTTACGGATTTTTTATATTCTTTAGAAAAATCCCAAGTGTTAAGGGGCACCCTTAACACTGTCGCGGCTCTCATGGCGTCTTCTCTGTCCTCTTTCCACATGCAGAAACCGGGCTTGCCCTGAGTTTTGTCGAAGGGTTGCCACGGCTTCATAAACACTCCGACCACATCAAATCCCCGCTTTTTTAACAAAGCGGCAGCAACAGAGGAATCAACTCCTCCAGACATTCCGACATAAACTAATTTTTTATTTTTTAATTCTTTCATAACAGAAAACCCTCACTTGGAAGCTCGGCTTCCAAGTTCTTCCGAATGGGATATTATTCTAAAAGCAAACTACCGATATCTTCCTGGGCTCGATTTTTTAAAATATACAATAAAGAGTCTTCTGTGAATTCTTGATATTTATTTGCACTTTTGAATTGATCAAGAATCATATCTTTTTTACAAAAAGCAACCTTTTTCTTTGTTCTATATTCACCCATGCTTGATTTAAAAAATTGGTCATTAAGTTTATGGACCCTATTGTTTAGATTAATGTACGAGCTAAGATGTAAAAGATATTCATTTGAGTCAACATGAATTGCTTTGAATTTTCCTTGAAAAAGAGAGCCCGATCTTTCGTTCTTGTTGTTAAAATATTTAGTATAACCGGTACCTATTCGATGTAATAATTTTTCAATTCCCTTTTCGGTTGTTTGTTCCAATATAAAATGATAGTGATTTGGGTTAAGGCAATAACAAATAAAATTAACTAATTTTTTGTCAGTATTATTAATTACACCGAACTTGGAAGCCGAGCTTCCAAGTTGTCGGGACTTGAATGAATTTTCATAAATACTTCCTATTGGTTCGATGGTATTAAACTCTTTCATGCTCTGAAAAAAACGATCCATGTCGTTCCAATCAGAGAAAATATTTCTTTTGTCTGTACCTCTATTATATATGTGGTAAAACTCACCGTTCACAAAAGATATATTACGCATATAATAACTATACCACTTGGAAGCTCGGCTTCCAAGTGGTAGTTTCTAAAAATAAAAGCCCCGCCATGGCGGGGCTTTAGATGTTATTTTATACCCGTGGAACCGAATCCTCCCACGCCTCTGATCGTTTGAGAAAGTTCTTCATAAAATTCTATGTTTTGAATAATCGGAATAATGGCCACTTGAAATATGATCTGGGCGATACGCATATCTTTGTGCAGGAGAAACGGATGCGGGTTTCTGTTATAAACAAGGACACCCGCTTCGCCTCGATAGTCGGGATCAACTGTTCCGGGAGCATTTGTAACAGTTATTCCCCATTTTGCGGCAAGTCCGCTCCTCGGAGCTACCCAATAAAACATAGGCCATTCCATTTCCGTGATGAATCCAATACCCACAAGAACGGATTCCCCAGGATCCATCTGGTAAGCCAATTGGTTTCCCAATTGTCCGGGGATAATTACAACGTGGCGTTCTACATACGGATTATCTTTGGGAACCTCTGTGAAATCAAATAAAGTTTTTCGTAGGATTGGATTTACCGGATCCATTTCTGTCGGTGAAACAACAGCTCTGATTGCCGCATCAAAACCAATTGCGCCTGTCGTTTTTCGTTCGGGCATTCGACCGCCGGGAAGAATATGAATGCGAATAGTCTTATTATTCATTGGAGTTTAAAACCCTGACCACTGACTCTTCAAACGGTTTTATTGCCGCTCCGAGAGGAACCCAAATATTTACATGCCCCAAACATTCTGGGTGAGGACGAAAAGGTTCATTGTTCACAATTCTGGTTGCCGTCTCCTTAAGCGTGTCAAAAAGAGTTCCAACCATATCCACCCTGCCATTTTGAGCAAAATCTTTGGCCTTTTCTTCAAAACCGCAGACCACACAGTATCTCTCCGATGGATAACCGTTTTCGTAATCTTGAGATGGAGATCCTGAATACCCATCTTTATGAAAAACAAAGGGATGAGTACATATTTTCTTAATTTCCCTTGTCAGAATCCCAGCCTCTATTACTAGGTTTCTTTGTTCGTTTATGGTAATATCTTCTCTTTTCGAACGCTCAATCTTTACTAATAATCTTCTGCGCATTACAGAAATCTTTTTGGGAACACCGGCGATTATGATTCGGGCTTCTTTGATTGCTTCAGATTTGCTCTCTTGGATTTTGATGCCTCTTATCAATCTTCCACTTTTTGTGCTAAGCTCACTAATTTCTGATTGTACATTGGACAGGTCTAATTTTAATCCGGCAATCTTTTTATCAGACTCTGCAAGCATCCTTTCCAAATCCTTGGCGGTTAGATACAGCATTTTAGTCCTTGTTAAATAACAAAACTTTGTTTAGTATAAAAAATAATGAACAAACCACAAGTGGATAACATGGTAATCGGATTCGATATGGACGGGGTGATTATTGACCACGCCGAAAGAAAGGTTTTATTAGCTAAAAATTTTGGTTTTAAGATAGCAAAGAAAAAAACTCCTTCAGAAATAATAAAAGATCTAATAACTCCCCTAGCAACATATCGCAAGTTTCAAAGAGTTCTGTATGATGCGCCTGAAACAGCATTACATTCTCCTCTCATGCCCGGAGTAAAATCTGTTCTGGCCAAAATTAAAAGTTCAAATATTCCATACTATTTAATATCGAGGCGAAAAAAAGAAGAAACAGCTATTGCCCTTTTGGCCAAACACGGTCTTTGGCCTAAATATTTTAATAAAAAGAATACGTTTTTTGTTCTCGAGCCAGAAGATAAGGAAATTAAATCTAAAGCTTTAGGCATTACTCATTATATAGATGATGAGCAAAAAGTTCTGGAGGTGCTCCACTCAGTGCCGAATAAAATACTTTTTGACCCTCTGGGGGTATTTAAAAATCCCTCACCTTTCGGAAAGGTGAGGGATAAAAACTCCGGCTATGCCAGAGTTAAATCTTGGAAAGAAATTTCCAAATTTATTTAAGGGGTTTCAAACAGTTTTAGTTCTCTAATCATCTGGAATTTTTTAACAAAGAGAACTGTTTCCGTCACAGCTGTTGAAATGTTTCCCGTTAGGTACTTATATTTACTACTCCCACCATTATATGAAGCAGCCATAACCTCTTCTTTTTGTTCTGATGTTTTGGAGGCCCATATTTTTCTTGCTTTGGTCGAAGACTGAACCTTTGCTTCAATCTCGGAGCGTTTCATATCAAAGACTAGGACTGTCGCCTTAATTCCGTTCTTTATATCTACTCGCCCAATATCGACATCTTTAATCAGTTCAGCCAAGAGATATCTTTCCAGAACGCCCCTCTTGTTTGGGTCTTTATTCGGGTTGCTGTAAGTTTTCGGCATAATTTGACCCAACCCTGAAGCACCCGTTTTTGATACGGTATAACGAAAAGCCTTCTCGCCATTGGTTCCAAGACGAATAAGGACCCTTTCCGCAAGTTCCAAGCCACCGTCATCTGACAAAAGCATCATCTTAGGGTCAGTCTGCTCCGTAATAAAAATGTTCTTAACAAATGTTTGGGTCATGGTTTCTGTGACCAATTGGTCGGGAAATGCTTTTGACATAACCTTAGCTGCTGTTAACTCTATGAACGCTGCGAGAACATGGTCATTAAGAAACTGCTCTCCGAGAGCAATCAGCATTTTATCCCTCAAGGCGGGCGAATATGGCACATAAACGATATCAGAATACTTTGCGCCGGTTCTGTCTTCCAGATAAGCTAAGTCATCATTGGACATCAAATACTTATTAGCCACAACTTTATAACGGCGAACATTATGACCATCCTTAAGAACCGAAATTTCCGAGTTAAAACTATTCCACCAGTTGCTTATAGCAATAAATTCTTCATTAATGTCTAATGGCCTAAATATTGGAAGAAGGTCAGGATTATCCAAATATTTCTTCCTTAAGTCACTCGCCTTATTTATCTCGGCCATATTAAGCCAATATCTTTTTTCAAACACCTCACCTGTTTCAGTATCTAATATTGCCAAGGCAATCTCTTTTCTGACTATTTCCATCAAAGGTTGGCCGTTTTTCTTAATAATTCTGCCCTTTTTATCTTTTTGTGGAGATTCTTTAAATCTCAAAGGAGGCGAGTTTTTGAGTAACTCCTTACCTTCTTCTATTTTTTCAGTAAGAGTCCAATGCTCAGCCGACGGTAATTAGGTTTTGTTTCCATCCACTATTGTATTCGATATTAGCGATTCTTGGGCATCGATCCTGCTATTTAAAAACACCGAACCAAACACAAGAGCCATAAAAACAAAAAGGAAATTAAGCTTGGAATTCATGCTCATTGTCATTTTATTCTATCTCAAAGTTGTTAAATTACATAGAGAGTAAGATAACACATAGACAATAATGTTCAATTAAAGATTCTTGGCAATTTCAGTGGCAAGACGCTGAACCGAATTGGCATAATTTATACAACCTGAACTTCTGCTTGTGGCACTCCCACAATAATATCTTTTGGAAGCTGCTATTTCTCCGGCACGAGTTTGGCTGCTAGCGCCATCTTTGGCAAGCTTAGCCGCAGCTGCGACAAACGCATCTTCTATACTCCACGGACTTGCGGGATTATGGCCGGTCAGACGGGTAACTTCTTCTCTGTATCCCATCCAAGTAGACGGAATAAACTGCGCTGGCCCCATAGCGCCTCCCCAACTTTGACCGCATGAAATAGGGGTCTGAAAAGGGTCTCTACCCAATTCTGCCGTAATATTTAGAAATAAAGCAAGATCTCTTGTAGGGTGTATGCCTTTTGTGTAAATTTGACCATTTGTAATTCTACGCGTAGAACCGCTTGTCTTGTCAATTATGTAACATTTACCCACATTGCCTCCCAAAGCGCTTTCCTGTTCAAGTTCGGCAATTAAGAAAGCCGGACGGATACCCGCTCCAATGGCTGCAAGCTGGCCGTATTTAATTGCTTCTTCCGCTGAAACGCCGTTCTGTATTAAATATCCAATCTGTTTTTTTATCGCCTCAATATCTTTTTGGGATTTTTTAACTAATTCCTGATATTTTGATTCCTTGCCTTGAGTATCTTTCAATAGTTTAGCCTGCGTAGCTTTAACAGAATCCATCGAACGTTTTTCGATTTCTTGCAATCTTTTGGCTTGCTCCAACTCTGCTTGCTTGTCTTCCAGATCTGCCTGATGCTGTTCCAACTGACCCTTTAATTCTTTGACATTATCTATTGCTGTTTTTAGGTTGTCTTGAGTAAGTTGAATACTGTTTAAATCATTAAAAAAATCTGACAAGTTCTGATTTTTAAATAAAATTTCAGTTAAAGACCTTTGGTCGTTTTCATAAATTATTTTGATATATTGCGCCAGAGCATTTTTGTGCTTATTTATTTTGTCTGCGGCATCGCCGATCTTTGTTTCTGTGTCGCCTATTTCCAGATTTGTCTTATTTATCGAAATGCCCAATGATTTAATTTCCAGCTGAACCTGATTTATTTTGGAGTTTAAACTCCATATCTCGTTTTGAAGAGTTTGAGATTGGCTGCGAGCGCCCTCTATCTGTTTTTCATATTCATCAATTTGTTTCTGGATCTCTTCTATCTGTCTGTTTTTGGCGTCAATTTCATCTTGAACCGCAGATTCAGCATAAAAAAACGGCAAGGCTAAAAATGCCGAGAAAATGAGGATGTAAATTTTCCTGTGGATGTTCATTCCAATTATTAGTATACTGATATTAATGCCTAAACACAAAAACCTGCTTCCCTACATCCTGTTTAGTCTTTGAAATATATATAGTGTATAATATAAATAATATGAGAATTTATTTTAGAATCTTTCTTTTTTGTCTTTTGTTTTTTCTTCTGGGATTAACTTATCCTGTCGCCAACGGACAGTCCGTTATGAATCCAATTGAAATCCTTCCCGGCTGGAAATCCGGTTTAGCTTTTAATTCAAATAAAGGAAACTGGTTAGGCGTAAGTTTTCGAGTCAAAGATCACACTGTTTGGGGAAGAGTATTCGATGATGCAGGAAAACCAGAAACCGATGTTTTTCAGATAAATACCGAGGGTGGATTGGGAAATAATCCTAAAATTACTTATGCTTCGGATTTAAACAAATTCCTGGTTATCTGGGTCCAGAATGTTACACCTGATTCACCCATAGATCCGGGTTTGATGTATGGACGTTTTATAGGCGAAGACGGCAAAGTTCTTGGAAATCCTTTTAAGGTCACTACGTCTAGAGGAAATACTGGAGATGGCCCGACACTTCATTATGACAGTAAAAATAAGCAATTCATTCTTAGCTATGTAGCGGGAGATTCAGTCAAATTGTTGGCTCTTGATAAGGATGGACGAAAAAAATTTGAAGTGACTGTAGGCAAAGGCAAGGAACAAGCAGTTGCAGTAAATGAAAATAGCAACGAATACTGTGTTGTGTTCAGCAGCGAAAGCGGAACCATAAATAACATCGCCAAACTGACCGCAAAGAGAGTAGACGCATCGAATGGAAACTTGGGCCAGGAAATTATTTTAAGCGCAGGTACAGGAGGCAATTCCGTTCATGTGGTCGGCAACCGGCCAAGCATAGCTTATGACAGCAACGGCAACAAGTATCTCGCTACATGGAAAGGCCATATCAAATACGGACCCACCAAGGGACTGACGGGCAGATTTTTAGACAACTGCTCCAATGCCCCGACTTTGGATCAATTTGAAATTAATTATGAAATGGGGGGAGTATATCTGGTTTACAACAAGCAAGCTGGACTTTTTGGAGGAATAGGAGAGATTACGGTCGGAGGAGGCGAACAAAATCAGACTGTTTTTATCAGTTCTACGGGTTCGATTTTCTCCGGACAAAGAATATTTACCGATTTCGGACCGACAGGCAATAAGACTCCGGTTTTCGGCGCAAATACACAAACCGGAGCTTTCACCGCTTTGTCAAGTCAAGATTATGCAAAAGTAAGATTAATTTCCAAAATTTATGCCGGAAGCGACATAATTGTGCCTCCTCTCGGCGGCGCACCTTTTGGTCAGCCTGTTCAACCCACCATTCCTACTCAAGGTTTACCAACCAACTTAGGCCAACTTATTCAGCAAATATTTACCTGGTCATTAAGCATTTTGGGTATTTCGATATTTGTGATGTTCTTCTATTCCGGTTTTTTGTGGCTTACAGCAGCGGGAAACACTTCCCGAATTGGCGAAGCAAGGACTCACATGACTAATGCTGTGTTTGGAGCGATTCTTCTTTTGTCTGCATATTTGATTCTCTACACTATTAATCCAGATTTTGTTAAAAATACAGTAAATCTTCCGGGGTTAGGAACTACTTCACCGCCAACATCCTCAAACCCACCGGGGACACCTCCATCTCCGCCGGCAGATGCCGCTACAAAACATGGGAATCATGTTGCTGAAATTACTGCCGCTAAGGCTCAACTTGCCGCTCCTCCTCAAAACATGACATGGATTCCTGGCACTTCTAATTATGAATGCAACAGATTCGAGATAACACGCTTAGCTGCGCAAATGATAGGTGGCGGCGCCGGATTGCTTTCTAAGACTAGCGGAACTAACTGCCAAGGATTTTCAGTGGACATTATCGCTTTTCCTGATGGTTATATATACGACGCAGTCGGAGGATCCAGTGGAGACGGTGCTAATCCAATGTGGAATCCCGTTGGTTGCGTAACGAGCGGTGGAGGCATACCGGGAACATGCCCGGACCGCTATCGCGCGCCTTAAACTTAAATACAATAAGATGCCCTATCTAATTGGATTATTCATTATTTTAGCGGTAATATTTTCATCTACAAGCGGAGGTAATATATTTAGCAATCTTCTGGGTCAGGTGAAAGATAAGATAAGCGCTACAATCTTCCCCAAAACAGAGAGGGAGATAATCATCGACAATTTAACCTCAAGCAATCAGTATTTGGATAAATTCTTTTCAGAAACAGCTCCAACAATATTAAATTCAAAAAATGTTTCTGAAAATGACAAAACAGCTATTAAAAAAGCTGTTGAAACTTTTAATAATTCCAAAGAATTGATAACCGATCTATCTAAAATAGAAAAGGAAGAAAAAGGCCCTCTGAAAATCGTCGAGACCCTTGTAGCAAAAGTTTTTAATTTAAATACTGATTCATCTAAAACCCCTACCAATCCAACTAATTCCATTAATCTTTCAAATTCTGATTCTTCTACTCCCACCAGTATTCCTCCTCAATGCAAATTAGTGTGTCCTTCTAACTAAGTTGTTAAGGGGCACCCTTAACAACTTAGTTAATATTAATCCGCAAATCCAAAATCAAAATCTAAATCAAATTTACTTTTATCGATCTTCTGTGCTTCGGCAAGAAAATTTTTGTAATTATTTCCAGGAATTTGATTAAGGATAATTTCTGGCTCTACAATCTCTGTGTGCTTTTTATTTACATCAACATAATCACGAATACTGCTCCACGGATATTGATCGGCACTGTTTACTATACCGGCCCAGACAGGATTGAGATGAATATATACTGAAAGCCAGAGAAGGTATTCATTGTTTTGTATGTTTTTCTGTTTAAATTGATCTTGAAAAATATGACCGACACGGTCGTATTTTTTATTAAAATACATGGAATAGCTTGTACAAAGTTTGCCTAAAAGCTTGCTTGTTGGAATTTCTAAATTTTGTCTAATAAGAAAGTGGAAATGATTAGGCATAAGACAATATCCGATTATTGAAAATGCTCCGTCGGGCAATGAACGGAAATGTCGGTTGGCTTTTTTTTCTAATCCTAAATTTTGTGTCAACCTTAAGAGAAAGAATTTGTAGTCAGATTCGTCCAAGAAAATTTTATCTTTTGCATTTCCTCGATTATAAATGTGGTAATATTCTCCAGGCGCACATAACTTATGATCTCGCGTATGCATTCCTTTGGTTTATCACGATTCGGGACCCTTTGTAAAGGGTGCCCCTTAACAGACTTATTTAAATTCAAATCAACTTCTTAAACTCTTCAATCATAGAGACATCCGCGGGGTCAATGTTGTATTCTTTGGCGATGTAATACGAAACCCAGTCGGCCAATTGCAGAGAAGAAAATATTTTAGCAAATATGCTATCCCCGTTTAATTCAACAGTTTCTACTTTTAATTTTTGATTTTGGAACAACTTGGCTGCTACTTCCATTCTTTTTAAAATTCTGGGATTATCGGTTTCGTCTTTCATAAAGATGAAGTGGAAATTCTGGGAAAGAAGTTTGGATACTTCGCTTGGATGAAAACCTGCCATTTCGTTGTGGTTCAATTCCGGAAAAACATTTGAAAACGAGGGCTTTTTCGCTGTTTCGTTAATTCTAACTTTCCATGCATAGGCAAGAGGCCCGTTTTTTCTTGAGGAATAAATTATAGGCACAAATCCTCTTAATTTTTCCGCCAATTCTTTACCCGCTTTTTCCAGAAGCCCGGCTTCTGAAAGCTGAAGTTTAGAAACTGTTGTTAAGGCGTCGTCTTGCTTTAATACCTTCAACAAGGCCCTAAAATTAAGCCCCAAAGCCATGCGTGGCTCAAGTCCCCAGTTCGGCATTTCTACGTAAGGAGTCAAGTTCTGGCGGGCAAGTTCAAGCAATTTACCGCCAACAGAAACTGCTGCCACAGAGAGACCTTTGTCCAATGCTAATTTGAATGCATCCAAAACCTCTTCCGTATTCCCAGAATAAGAATTTAAAATTATTAAGCTGCTTTGCAGCGCTTTTTTTGGTAAATCGGGCAAGCCATAATCCCGGTGAATTAAAACATCCAGTTCCGGGTTAGAGATTCTCAAAAGATCCGGCGCCAAAGCTGAACCGCCCATACCGATAAAAATATATCTTTCGTACTTATCTAATTTGTCCCCATTCACAAGTTCCGGCTGATATTGGAGCTGTTTTTGCAAACTTTTAATGGCTTCTGTAAATTCCATGTATTAAGTATAGCATCTGTCTTAAAAATAAAAATCCACAATAAATAAAAAACGCCACTCTAGGGCGTTTGTCGGCTTAATGACAAAGAAAGATAACTACCTTCTACCATAGAGTCAAGGGAGAATCCAAGCTTTTCGGCCAACTCAAGCAACGCTTTTGTGTTGGTCACGCCGGAAGACCCTTGAATCCTGAATTCGGTAAATTTCCCAAATCCTTCCACTTCATCCAGGTGCAATGTAAAACGTTGATCCGCTTTTTCTAATTCAAAACAGAGGCGCCTCTTCCTTAGTATAAGTAGTGTCTTGTAGGCCTCTTGTATCTTTTGAACTTCGGCCTTATCAACTGAAAATGAACAAGGGAAACGATGAGAAAGCAAACTGTCTTTTTGAGCTCCTTTGTACATAAACTTGAAACCACAGCTATCTCTGCGAATCCTCATTATTTCATCAAAAGGATTCAGAGGCTGTCCGTCTTCATTCGGATTCAGATAAGTATCTTCCTGCTCATATTCAGCAATAAAATTCCATCCGCAATCGCCAAGTTGGGATTCGTCGGGATGACCCACAAACTTAATCTGCTCCTCAAAATTAGAAGATCGTTTGGCGTATTTACGTATCAAAGAAGGAACAAAAGGCATAACACGAGATACCGGAACCTTAAATCTTGCACAAATTGTCGGAAGTAGGTTTTTCAACACCTCTTCTCCCGCCTCCCTTACCCCCATGTCTGACGTATCAACATGAAACATGGGAAGACCAGGGATGTTTTTGTTAACTCCGCTTAAGACGGAGTCATAGATGTCAATAGTTTCAGCAATATCTTTTTCATTCATTTTAGAACCGCGTTTCTGGGTAAGTGCTCCTTCATACTCTCTTTTCATTGCTGCTTCAACGGAGCAAGTGAAAAAGAAAAATGAGTCAATTAAATCTATCTTTAAAAGTTCATAAATAGAATTCCTAATCCTTTCCACGTGAGATGGGGTAAAGTCACCTCTACGCAAACCTCTTTCGTACCAATAAAGCATATCTATCGGACCACGGCTGACAATAACAACATGGCACCTTGGATGATGAGAGAGATTCAAAACATAATCATGCACACCGGTAAGATGTTTTAGTTGTTCCACAATCGGATCACCAGTGAGAAGATTCCTTACTTTTTCTATCTCGGCTGTTTCCGGCGGACAAAAAGCTTTGAATTTGTTCCTTCTAAAAACCTGCTCGATTTTTTCTGTTGTTTTTGTTTTACCCGCTTTTTGGGTTCCGAAAAAATCTACAAGAATTGTTTTGGGTACCGGTTCGCTTTTTCCGAAAGGAACATCTATGGTTTTGCGTATAAACTCCAAAATTGCAGAAGTTTCTTCCTCACTGAATGGTCCAACAAGAAGATTGCCCTGCTGAACGGGAGAAATAAAACCTGATTCCATTTTTCCCCGCTTTGTCAAAAAACTTTAGTAGAGTATCTCAAATTAAACGCTATTGTCAATTTAATTAA
>CAZZGH010000008.1:0-3528 GCA_964653875.1 uncultured Candidatus Saccharibacteria bacterium | reverse complement strand
AAAACTTGAGTAAAATGATTTTCAAAACCATCAGCATCTTTTCTGACAAGAGAACCGTAATCCGCGGCTAGCCCAAAAATTTCTTTGTTATCGCCAATTCCTATGACAAGATGACCGCCTTGAGAATTGAGAAATGCGGCAATGGTTTTCATCGCCGATTTTTCAAGGGTTTTATTGACCGTATTTTGCCTCATATCCCAACGAAAGGTGCTTTTAAATTCCAAATTTTCATGCTCATCTTTATCTAATAAATCCGAAATGCTTATCTTCATATTTGTAGCTATAGTTTCTCTTATATTTTTCCCCGTCGAAAATCTTTTGAACTTAAGAATCAGTCTAACATATTCTTCCGGAGTCGGGATGTTTTCTAGTCTGATTTTTTTGTTTGTGTTGCTGTTTATTAATTCTACGGTTCCGTATTTGGTAAGTTTGCCAAGAGGACTTTGGCGATGGCTTACCGAAACAACGTCATCAAGAGGGATTGTCGTTCTGTGGCGGTATAAAACACCTCTGGCATGCATAATTTCACCTTTGTGAATTTGAAATGATTCTCTATACCACCGAAAAAAGATAAGGAACACCATCATGGTTTCAGCCGAAAAAATTAATAGAGCCTCTGCAATGCGAAACGACACGGTACGGGAAATAAATAAAGACGTATAAATCTCGCCGTAATCAGCCACTGCTCCGGCAATAAAAAAGGCCGCAGTAGCGGCAGCCTGAAGTAATATAAAATTCTTAACAATGACTACCGGACTTTTTTTGATGACAACCAGTTTACCCATGTTCTAAAGTCTTCCCTCTAAACTGCTTACGATCCTATCACTTTCAATTTTAAGGGTAAACCCCCAAATAAAATCACTCTAATTTCTCAATATCCTTACTAAGATATTCTTCTGTTTTATCCAGGGTGTTTTCAACTTTTTTGCTGATAGCGTTGAACTCCAATTCCCTTACTTCAATTGGGACATCCTTTTTTATTATATCAGCAATTTTATTTAAACCCTTTCTAACTGCATCAAAAGTGTTTTTTAAGTCTCGATTAATAATTACTGATTCTCTTTGCGACTTGGCAAAATGCATAAATGTTTCTCTATAAAACCATCCAGCCGCTAAAATGCCGCCAATCATAAAAATAATAAGCAATCCCGACAAAGTAATGTCTAAACCAAAGAATGAAATAACGGCTTTCTCCGCATAACTAATCTGTATCGGATCTGTTGGCAAACTTAAAGCGCCTCTTGAATCTTTGGCCCTCACGGTTACAGAATAATCACCTCGGCGCAATTCTCTGTCAAGACGGAATTCCCACTCACCCCGGACATCAACATTGCTCTCGGTTTGGAGAACCAGTGATTGATTATCATCTTCTATTGTTATCACCACGCTTGCATTGGGTATTGCTGAACCTTTTATATTAAAAAGCATATCCGAACCAAGCACTATTTTTTTAGTGACAAAACTAACCGAAGGCATTTCTATCGGCAAAATCTCAATCTGAACCCTATCCTCGACGCTATTGCCTGCTTTGTCATATGCCCTTACTCTCGTAACGTATTGCCCCGGCGGGCTGGGCAAAAATGAATACTCCGAGTCGTTAATGATAATCGGCTTTCCGGAATTTATAACTACCTCATAACGATCAATGCCCGATAAAGAATCGGCCACATTGAATGACAGTTTGGGAGAAGGATCATCGCTTGCCAATCCGGTCTTTACATCAATCTTAAAGGGAACCGGCGGCTGACTGTCAACCGCAATTCGATAATGAGCAGTTGGCCCCCACCCTTTATTATTTTGAAATCTGATGTGGAAATAGTAAATACCATCTTTAGTTATCGCCGGGAAGGTTTCGGACTCAAACAATCCTTCAGAGACAGGCGGAACCGTAAAATTGGGGTTGGTATTAAGAGCGGTATTTAGGCCAGAGATATCAGAAGGAAGTTTCCATGAAGGAGTAAATTGCGAAACAAAATTATACCAATTAGCCGGATTTGGATACAAAGAAATGCTGACATCGGGAGTTGCCGGCAAACCAGTTGCTTGAGTCGGTTTTCTTGTAATAGGGGTTGGTGTCGCTATAGGCGCACTTTCTGGTTTAGGCACTGATGAAACCGATGAGATTACAAGGTTTGCTCCATTGGATTTTGATAAAATATTAGTTCCGCTTCCGTCAGCGGCAGTAATAGACGCATCAATAAACGAAATATCACTTTGACCGATACCCTTGGCTGTGAAAATTATCTTCAGTACCTGCAGAGATGATCCGGAAAAACCGCTCGGAGTTCCGCCGATAAATTCTATCGTCCCATCGGTATTAGAAAGTTTCGGTTCCTGGAGCCAAAAATTAAAAATGGAGCCATCTTTGGAAATGCTTTTGATTTCCATAATATTGGGGGAGAATTTAAGTTTGGCTTGAGCGGCATTGATAGTTTCGCCGGCACTGTCTATTTTTATGCTGACCTCAAATTCTTGTTTCGCGCCAAATGTGCCTGCCTGTGGATAAATATTAAAATCAGCGGCATAACTAAGTGCCGGTAAAAACGCAAAAAGCGTAATGCTGAACGCCAAGTGTCTATATTTATTAAGGATAATCATAGGATAGTTTAATTATACCACATTATCTGCCGGAGCTTAATTGGAAAGAAAGCAAAAAGACGCTGAAATCCGAGACATCGATCTTTTTGTCACCGTTCAAATCATCTTTAATGTGAGTATCTGCGTTGGGAGAAGCCCAATTGCTCAAAAAAATGCTCCAATCACTGACATTAATTCGTCCATCTTGGTTCAGATCGATATTTGCGAAAGAAAAAGCCCCAATCCTAAAAGTCCTCGTTTCAGACGGGTCGCTCGACTTCCGGCTCCCGGAATCAACCTGCCGTGTGTAAATTTTATAATTTCCCAAGATCAGATCGCTTGTGTTGATTATAATTCTGTACGAACCATCGCCTCCAGCATCGATCTTGCCGACAACCTTTCCGTCAACCAAAGCCTCAACAATATTACCAGGCGCGGCATATCCGGATACAAGCAACAATTCATTTCTTGTAAAAACCGGTTTATTTATTTTGATGGTAGGAGCAAAAATAAGATTCCCTTGCCGGACAATCGTATTAAATTTCAAATTATAAGAGAAGAATTTGGATTTGCCGGGATTGCCATCCCTGTCTTTGATCAACAATCCATATAAACGCCGCTCTTCGACGGGGCTTACCACCTCTTTTTCAAAAGAACCGTCATTTTGGGTCTTAAATTCTCCGCCAATTAAGACTTGGCCATATTCTGTACCTATAAGATAAACCCCCATTGTCGCTCCCGGAAACGCCTTGCCTGAAAAAATAATCCTCGTCGGGTCATTGCCTCCGGTGCCGGAAATCACTTGAACAACTGCCGGTTCTTCGCTGGGTGTTGGTGTGGGAGTTGGAGTAGGAGTTGGTGTTGGAGTAGGAGTTGGTGTTGGAGTTGGGGTAGGTGTTGGAGTAGGAGTTGGTGTTGGAGTAGGAGTTGGTGTTGGAGTTGGGGTAGGTG
>CAZZGH010000007.1:2292-21457 GCA_964653875.1 uncultured Candidatus Saccharibacteria bacterium | reverse complement strand
TTTGGGCGAGTGGTGGAACTGGAATACACGTACGGTTCAGAGCCGTATACCGCAAGGTTTGAGGGTTCAAATCCCTCCTCGCCCACCAACAGGAGTTATTGCTGATACAACCATTTCTACTGCAATTTCAGAATTCCGGCTGCAAGCTATCTGTTCTCGGCACCATACGCCAGTATGGCTTCTGCGAGCAGATAGCTTTCGCTCGAAATTCTGAAATTTCGTTACGAAAGCGCGTATCAGCAATAACTCATGCGGGCGAGAACGAGCCAACTGCTTGGCTCGCGTGGGAGATTTGAAATGCCGGAAGGTCTGTCCGAAGGACAGCCTGAGGCGGGGTCGCGACTGAGCGAAGCTCGAGTTGTGACCAAATCCCTCCTCGCCCACAAATAAAACTCAAAACCTAAAGTGCAAAATTAAAAATTAAGGGTAGTTTTTACTCTCAATAACTTTTAACTTTTCACTTTTAATTTTTAACTTTTTATGATGAGTCCCAAAAACAGCTCTAGTGTTCCAGCCGGAGCCCTGACTGCCCTGCATCGAAGTAAAGCACCTACAACAGAGTTCCTCGGCGAATTACAGAGTTCCCACGGTGGGCTAAAGCACCACCCCGAGAGCCCACTCCGAGAAAAGCACCGCCAAGGAACCACTCCGAAAGCCAAAAGACGCTGGATGAAACCGGTTGTCAGGCAAATACGGGTATTCAAAAATGAAAAAGACATCCCCCACAAACCAACCGAAAATAAAATCGGCGGTCTTAAAATTATCCATTTCGGCGGACTTGGTGAAGTCGGCCGCAATATGTCGGCAATCCAATATGACAATGAGATAATACTGATAGATGCTGGAGTAAGATTCCCAAGAGAAGATATGCCGGGAATAGATTTCATAATTCCCAATGCCGGTTATCTCGATGATAAAAAACACATGGTCAAAGCTATGTTTTTCACCCATGGACACATGGACCATATCGGGGCCTTGCCGTTTATTAGAGACAGGGTTGGCGATCCGGACATATACGCCGCTCCATTAACTCGAGCTATCCTCATAAAAAGGCAGGATGATTTTAAATTTCAAAAACCCCTAGAAATAAATGAGATAAAAGCCGGAGATGAAATAAAAATAAGCGACAAACTAACCGTCAAAGTTCTCCGCATCAATCACTCCATTCCCGATGACCTTGAGGTGATTATCAAGACTCCTATTGGCAATGTCGTCAACACTTCCGACTTCAAATTTGACAATACTCCAGTAAACGATCTACCCGCCGATATTGATGAGATGAAAAAACTTGCCGAAGAAGGGGTTTTGGTATTAATGTCAGATTCTACCGGAGCTGAAAAGGAAGGTCATTCGTTGTCAGAACAGCAAGTTACCGCCAACCTTGAAAAACTATTCACTGAAGCAACCGGTATGATTATTCTCGGAACTTTCGCTTCTCTTATCAACCGCATCCAACAAATTATAACCATATCTGAAAAATTCGGAAAAAAAGTAGTATTCGACGGTTATTCAATGAAAACAAACGTTGAGATTTGTAAAAAGCTCGGCTATTTAAAAATCAAGAAGGGCACTCAAATCAGTATGGAAGAAGTTAATAGTTATCCCAAAGAAAAGGTGGTCGCTTGCGTGACCGGCGCCCAAGGCGAGGGAAATGCCGTTCTGATGAGAATCGCCAACGGAGAACATCGCTTCCTAAGAACAAGCAAAAACGATACTTATATTTTCTCCTCATCGGTTATCCCCGGGAACGAAGTCAATGTCCAATTTTTGAAAGATCAGTTGTACCGAAACGGAGCCAAGGTTTTTAATTACCAAATGCTGGATGTCCATACTGGAGGACATGGAAACAAAGAAGATCTGCGCGAAATGATCCGCTTACTAAAACCCAAATTCATGTTCCCTATTCACGGTCAATATTCTATGATGGTAAATCACGGCTTAATGGCTCAAGAAGAAGGCATTCCTGAATCAAACGTAATAATCGCCGACAACGGAACGGTGGTAAATATAGAAAAAGACAAATGGTGGTTCGATAAAATGCGGGCACCGTCTGATTATGTTTTCGTTGATGGACTTGGTATCGGTGATATCGGCAACGTCGTTCTTCGCGATCGCCAAGTTTTATCCGAGGACGGAATGTTCGTAATTGTTGTTCTAATACACTCCAAAACCGGCACGGTTAGAGGCAGTCCGGATATTATTTCCCGCGGCTTTATTTACCTGAAAGAAAATAAAGAGCTTTTGTCTCAAGTCCGAAAACGAATTAAATTTATCGTTGAAGGTGGAGATGCTCATCAACAGCCGAATCTTCCCTTTCTTAAAGACCAGATAAGAAACCAAATCGGCCTCTTCCTCTTCCAGAAAACCGAGCGCCGACCGATGATACTGCCGGTTTTGATTGAGGTTGATTAAAAAGAACCTCTTACTTTTGAGGTTCTTGTTACGGTTTCATTCTTATGGCATTTACTGCAAAATCGTCAGCATATTGCTCCATTTCTTTTACTGGACCGAGATGTTTTAATCCGCCTTGGATATGTCCAAGTTCGTGTGCAACTATTTCTGTCAAATTCCCTTCCCTCAACACTCCGCCGACAAGAATAACAGTTCGGTGGTGTGGAAATATAAAAAACGGAGCATATCCGGCCAAATTATTCTTATTGATGTAAGGTGAAAAACGATAAACCAAAGTCCCCTTATCAACCCGGAAAATTACCGGACCTTTTGTAAAATCTGGATTGCTGGCAATTTTCTGGCAAAAAGCATTGAGAGAATCATCTACCCGGCTCAACCTTTCCGTGTTAACGTATATGTCAAAAACCAACACAAGATAACATAAAGCAATTACTATCAATATGCTTTCGGCAATCCTTTTCAATACCAAAACTATAATCCAAAATAATCCTCGCATTTTTGATTGCCACATTTTGCAACTTCCTGATTTCAATGAACTTACTTAAAATTTTAATACAATGCGCATCTGTGTCAACTGGAAGAAATAAAAAAAATAAGATAAGATAAAATGGGTTAATTATCTGACCAACATGACTAAGATATTTTCGGGCATTCGGCCATCAGGAAAACTTCATCTGGGCAATTATCTCGGGGCTATCAAAAATTGGATAGAATTGCAAAATAATGCCGAACAGGCCATCTTTGCTGTTGTTGACTATCATGGCATTACTACCCCTTTTGACCCCAAGACATACCGCGAGCAGATCTTAGATGTAGTTATAGACTACCTCGCCGCCGGGATCGATCCTGAGAAAGCCTTCCTCATCCGTCAATCTAAAGTCCCCCAGCATACAGAACTTGCTTGGATATTTAACACGATTACACCCGTGAGCTGGTTAGATCGTCTCCCTACCTACAAAGAACAGCTTGAAAAGTCGCCCAAATATAATCACATGGGACTTTTAGACTATCCTGTCTTAATGGCCGCTGATATTTTAATTTATAAGTCCAACCTCGTTCCCGTCGGAGAAGACCAAATGCCTCATATTGATCTGACGAATGAAATAGCTAAAAAATTTAATTCAATGTTTGGCCAAACATTTGAACCCGTCAAAACCCAACTTACCGAAGGCGCCAGAATAATGTCGCTTCAAGACCCAACAAAAAAGATGTCCAAAACTGGCGATGAGGGAATCGCCCTTTCCGATGACCCAGATACCATCCTTTCAAAAATAAAGCGAGCCGTCACCGATTCGGGCAAGGAGGTAGTTTTCAATCCCAATTCAAAACCGGCTATTTCAAACTTAATTACCATCTATCACTTGCTCTCGGGCAAAGACGTCCACGAAATAGAAAAAATGTATGAGAATAAATCATATGTTGATTTCAAGGCCGATCTGGGAGAAGTCATTGTAGATTTTTTGAAACCGTTTCAGGAAAAATACAATGAGCTGAAGAAAAATCCAGACCAAGTTGAAAAGATATTGCAAAATTCCGAAGAAAAAGCCCGAGAACTTGCTAATTCAAATCTTGAAGAAATAAAACAAAAAATGGGATTACTCTGATAATAAATACCTGATTAAATTTTTTGTTTCCTCGGTTTTTTTAACCTTAAAGCATAAAGCCCCCGACTCAAGAGCAGGAGAATCATTGTCGTCATGTCCGAAGGCGTCACCTATAAAAAGTGTATCGGCGATAGGGATGTTCAAATACTCCGTCAATTTTTCTATCGCAAACTTCTTGTTAATCCCCTTTTTGGTAATATCTATTGAAGTCAGGCCGGCTGTTTTTATTTCCATATCCGGCAAATATTCCTGCAGTTTCAACACCATGCGAAGCCGATCAGCGTCATGTTTTTTTGACCATCGTGTTTTTTCATCTAAGGGCGCCTCTTGGCCTAACATGGAAAAAGTGATTTGACTTCCTCTGTCTTCAGTTTGTTTTCCATAAATATTATCAGGGATAGCATAGCCAACCTCCCTAAAAACCCTGTCAAACGCCTCGCGTATTTCCTTTTTTTCTTCATTTGAGAGTTCGTAAGAATATATTTTCCGCCACTCTCCGTCTTGATATCCATAAAACGAACCGCCATTCAAGGGCAACAGAAAAAGGTTTTCCAGTTTGGTATTTTGGGGGAGAGTAGTCAAAACTTGAAATTTGAAACTTTCAAACATACCACCGCCAACAATACCGATTTTCTTTTTGTTTAACAGGCCACTTAAAATCGTTGCCGTCTCTTGATCAATCTTGGCTTTGCTTTCAGCCAATGTTCCATCAAGGTCAAAGACGATAAGCTTTTTATCTTTAGGGATTTCATCTACATTATGCAATAAATTATTGCTTTTCATGATCTTTCAAGTATACTACATTTTATGTTCTTAATAGGCACAGGATAAGCAAGGTGGATAAACAAGAATTAGCAGATCTGAAAGATGGGGTATTTACCATTATCCGGCACAAAGAAGATACAGACGCAATTCTACTTGTCAGACAGAACTATAGAGGGAACAAGTGGTCTTTGCCCGGCGGAGGCATCCGGCTCGGGGAAATAGCTACTCATGGCGCCAAAAGAGAGGCTCTTGAAGAAGCATCCGTAGAAGTTGCCGATTTGAAATTGGTCGGAGTTTTTACCCTCCTTAAAAAGTACGGTATGGTCTTACTCTTTGAAGCTAATAGTTGGGAAGGAATTCCTAAACCGGACGGAAAAGAAATCATAGAGGTAAAATTTGCAAAGCCCCATGAGATGGATTTGACCTCCGATGATATCTGGACAGCCCAAAGAGCCCTAATGCATGTTGCAAACAGATTCAGGGAGCATGACAGGCCTATTTATGGACACCTGACCATGCCTCCGGCCATAATCAGAGGCTAGTGCCTCTTTTTTAATAAATATGAAGGCGATTATATTAGCTGCCGGAAAGGGAACAAGATTCGAGGAAATTACAAAAAGAATACCCAAATCAATGATTCCTGTCGCCGGCAAACCGATAATTGAACATACCCTTGAGGCCTTACCATCTTCCGTAAAAGAGGTTTTTTTGATTATCGGTCACCTAGGAGACCAAATCAAAAAACACCTCGGCAAAGAATACGGGGGACTGGAAATAAAATACATAAGATTAAAGAACCTAACCGGCACCGCAACCGCTGTTTGGCAGGCAAAGAAACATATCGGTAAACGAGAAAAATTCCTAGTTCTTTATGGGGATGATATGTACTCAAAACAGGAACTTGAAAAACTTATCCCTCCCTCGACTACGCTCAAGACAAGTTGGGCATTTGGCCTGGCAAAAGTGATTCCCCCGTCTTCTAAATACTTAAACACGGTTCTTGATCCAAAAAATTATATTATTCAAGCTCTCTATCCCACCGAAAAAGAAATGAAAACGGGAATTCTTATTTCAACCGGCGCTTATGTAATGGACGGGAGAATATTTAAATATAAGCCCGTGAAATTAACGAATGGAGAGTACGGTCTGCCTCAAACTATTCTTTTAGCCGCAAAACAAATTCCAATCAAAGGAATTATCATGAAAAATTGGCTCCAAATCAACCGTCCGGAGGATATCAAAAAAGCTGAAATTAAAATAAAATGACCATTCCGAAAACACACTTTTAGAATTAATCAGCTAATTAGCCACCTCAAATGTCATCTGATTTATATCTTCCAATAACTCCAAGGTCGCTTTTACAGAAAGGTTGCTTGTGTTCACAAGAATCAATCTTGTACCATACTTCTTTAGTAACGGGCTCAAAAACTCGTCGCCCCATGAGGGTGAGAAAGTAATGACTCCACCGAAATCTAACTCCAGGTTTTCGGTTTCGCTTAAAGCGGTAAGTTGCGGCTGAAAGGCAGCAAAGGCCTCTCGACCGTTTTGTCGAGAAACAAGGGTTGTCCCAAATTTTTTTAATTCTATTGTCATGTACTTAAAAGGTTATTAATGCTAAACATCCCCGAAAAGGCTGTTGAGCCGATTTTATATCAAGCTCACTGTTTTCTTTTGCGATGACTAATTCGGCGCTACCTGTTTGAAATAATAATCCGATTGGGTTTTCTGCAATTATTTTACGCACAAACTTAAGACCGTTACCACGACTTTCTGGGGCTCGGCCAGATAATATTTCCGTAAAAGCTACTCGTAATGCTTCCTTATCTGTGTTCAACTCTGGTCTTACTCTTTTTAAAGTAGCGAGAACGCCAAGACCCCTATCCGCCAATACTATACTTTTCTTGTGGATACTGTAAGCAAAGAATATGCCAGGGATATCAGGCCAATTCCCCAAGTTGTGATCAAAGGAATTATTACCTATCTCTCCGGCCACTGCTACAATAAGTGGAAACATAGCAGACAGTTCTTTAACCCCGATAAGAAGATCTTGCATCTGGGTTAATTTTGTTTGAAACGTAGCACTGTTAGAACAATAAAATTTTGAAGGCATTTCGGTGCCTCTCAATACCCAATCCTTGGCCAGACCAAATAGATCGTTTAGAAAAATCTCTAGTTGGGGCTTAGAATACAAACGGTAACCAGCATTAGATATTTTGACAGGACTTAATTTGCCACTTTTATCCCATCGACGAAGGGTGTCGATTGAAACTCCCAACACTTCTGCGGCCTCACTTATTGTTATTAGCTCTTGTTCGACCATAGCTATTGAATAATAGCATACGCATTAACCCTATGCAAATTTCTCAAAACCCTATGCAAAGGTGGAAAATATAACATGCCCGGGCTCGGAAGCTGATTCTTTTTTTGACGATTCTGTTATATGCTCAATTTTTTCCATTAGAATATTCAGTCATTAAAATTTTCTCATTTTCCTTTCTAAAAAGCAAGCAAAAACTTTAAGAAAATGTGCAAAAATGCTAGACTATCTCAATGTCGACCTCAAAACTATCCATGGGTATTGTCGGCTTGCCAAACGTGGGAAAATCCACCCTCTTTAAGGCTCTCACCAACAAACAGGTAGACATACAGAATTATCCTTTCACCACCATCGACCCGAATGTCGGTGTTGTTGCCGTGCCTGATGAACGATTAAAACCATTGGCCAATCTTTCAAATTCAAAAAAAATCATAAACGCAACGATTGAATTTTATGACATTGCCGGACTGGTAAAAGGCGCATCGCAGGGCGAAGGATTGGGAAATAAATTTCTAGCCAACATCCGCGAGGTTGATGCCATCGCCCATGTGGTAAGAGTTTTTGAAGATAAAAATATAATTCACGTCCATAACAAAATTGACCCCGTCGGAGACATAGAGATAATCCAGACTGAACTGGGGCTTGCAGACTTGCAGACAAAAGAAAAAAGGGCGGGGAAAGTAAAATCTAAAGTGGATTTTTCACACGATCGTGATAAAAATACAAATCTGCCAGAATTAGATTTATTGGCCGACAAAAAGATAATTTTTGTGTTGAATGTTTCCGAATCTCAAATGTCTGATGGGTGGAAGCCAGATGAAAGTTTATTAAAAGCAATGGCCGGCAGAGATTATGTTATCCTCTCAACTCCTTTAGAATTAATCCTATCTGAAGCCACCGAAGATGAAAAAAAAGAATACCTGATCGGATTTAACATGAAAGACTCCGGCTTAGATAAGTTAATAAAACAAAGTTACAAAACACTCGGCTTAGTCACCTTTCTTACCACAGGTGAAGACGAGACCCGCGCTTGGACTGCCCATGAAGGCGACCTAATTCCCAAAGCCTCCCGCGCTATTCACACCGATTTTGAAAGACTGTTCATCCGCGCCGAAGTCATCAATTGGAAAACATTATTAGAAAGTGGCGGGTTGAGTGTAGCGCGTAGCAAGGGCCTCATAAAAACTGTCGGCAGAGATTATGTTATCCAAGAAGGTGACGTGGTGGAGATTTTGATTGGTAAATAAAACTCGCTCCGCCCAGCACCTTATTTCGCCTTCGCTCAACCCCTCCCCATTTGTCGGCCTATTGGTTACGTCCTCCGGATCTTCTTTTGACAAACAATTAAATTAACCTTCAATTTGGTTAATAAATTTTAGCATCCGTTTGCCCCCGCTCTTTTCCAAGAAAGAGCGGGGTTTTCCGGCTAAAATTTATTGGATAACCAAATTTTTGATTAATTTAATTGTTGTGTTGCCAGAAGAAACCAGACGGCCTTAAATGGAGATGGGGTTTCGCTCAAAGTCTAAAAATCTGGGGTCTGAAATAAGATGCCGGGCTGTGCTTTAAGTAAAATAAACGGCGACCCAATTGGGTCGCCTATTGCGAATTAAATTTCTTTAGCTCGTTTGATACGCTTTCTGTGCTCACGCTCGGCCAAACCAAGCCACGGATACTTGATAGCAAGCTTGTTATAAATCAAGTTCTTGACCTGCTTGAATGGATCAGCTCGTTCCCAGCTCGCTGTCTCGACTGTAATGTCGTCGATTGATTCAACCAAATCACCCATGAAGTGTCTGGCCAACATTACTACATTCGGCGCTCTTGTCGCCTCACAAAAAATTGTAATACAAACCTTTTCTCCTCTGGCATAGTGGAATAAACTATTTCTTACTATCGTGGCAGCGTTCCTGATATTCCAATAAGTTGTATAGGAACCATTCTCATCGTATGTTAGAGCCTTGAATCGACCATAATTGCGCCCAACATACTCTAGCATGACCCAGGCTTCGGATTTACCAGGCGCAGTAGCTCTTTGTGTATAACCACCACAGTAAATAACCATCCAGGGTAATGTTTCGCCCAGAAAATCAACTACCCGATCGAGATATGACTTAAGCGGGGTATCTTTTCCACATGGATCCTTTAAGTGACAACCATAACCACACACGACAACAACATTCCGTTCATCAGCCACTCATTACCTCTCTCGAAAGAACTATTCTGCTGTATTATACAATAATTCTTAAATAAGGCAAGCTTTAGTTTTATTTGAACCCCTTTTGCCAACCCCGGCCGCAGTTATGCATAGAGGTTGTGTGAGCAATTCAAACAAAGACAGCCGTTGACACTTTCCGGCCAAATTGGTAATATATAGCCACATTCACCCCGGAGTCCACAATCACTGGTATATCCGAGAAATAGCAAACAACTTCCCTGCTCCGACCACCTTGACCGCGCTTCGCATGCCAAATGGCGATATTATTGTGATTGAAGGAATGCATCGCGCCTGTGCCGTCACCATGATAGCTTTTGACAAAAAAGTTTTAGATACTGACGTCTTTGTTGTTATCACCGACTGGCCAGACGCAAATCCCCCGAAATTAGGGACGGGCTGGGAAAGCGACGACCCTAAAAAACAAAAAAGAGCGACAATAATCGCCCCTGATAGGAATAGGATTTTCTAGATGTATTTTGCTCCTGCAATCAAGATCGGGAATCTGGTCTACTCGTCTACAAACACAAAATCTGCTCCAGGAAACCCTGCATAATAAGGACCTCTGACTTTTTCTTCGCCTGGTTGTCTTGGTCTTATTTGTTTGAATTGTAATTGTGAGATGGTGTGTTTACAAATCTCACCAAGGATCTCCTGCGCTTTGGCTAATTCTAACTTCAAAAAAATAAAACCTTTATCTTCCTGTGTTCTAAACGTAACTTGCTTCGCTGTTAAAAACCCAGCCACAAATCCTTTGTGCCAAATTGTTTTTTCGGCTGAATCAAAATAAACAGGATTTAGTCCAGGAATTGTATAATAATATGCTACCCAACCTTCTTCAAGTACTTTTCTTAGCATCTTACTTCTTCTTTTCTTTTTAAGGTCCTAAGGAAAATTATCTATAGTATAATCTTGGTTGCCGATTATGTCAAGGCGACGCCTTAATATGGGTTTGAAAAGAAGACACGCGGTGAGCCGTTGACATTTTTAGCCCAAATTGCTAAGATATAGCCACATTGATAAATGGCTTTAGGCCTTGAGAAAATACCCATTAGCGCCCAGCCCCACTTTACAACAATCTCACAAAGTGGAGCTGGGCCTATTTCTCAGACTATCACCAAAACACATGCAACAGACTAACTATGAGTTGGCCTTTCATCTAAATCCAAATCTGGAAGAAGTTAAAGCTCTGGAAATAAAACAGGGCATTGAAAGCATTATAACCTCCAATAAGGGTGTTATTTCTTATTCCAAAGAACCGGAGAAAATACGGTTATCTTATGAGATAAGGCACAACAGAAACAGCTATTTCTCATATATCCAGTTCAATCTTTCTGAATCCACGGCGTTAGATGAATTAAATGAACAATTAAAACTAAATCCCGAAGTTTTGAGATATCTGATAATCAAACTACCTTCCGATTTACAAAAGAAACAGTCCATGTTAAAACAGATAAAGATGAAGGAGAGGCAGGAAAAGAGAGCCCAAGCCAAAGCCATCACTCCGGCAGAACCCAAAAAAGAGTCCAAAGAATTGGACAAAAAACTTGAGGAAATAATTGAGGGATTATAACATGAATCTAAATAAAGTTTATCTAATCGGTCGATTAACCCAAGATCCGGAAACAAGATCCACAACAAGCGGTCAAAGCGTGACAACTTTAAGAATGGCCACAAACAGAGTCTGGAAGGATCCATCCGGAGGCAGAAAAGACGCCACCGAATATCACACCGTAATCGCTTGGAGCCGGTTGGGAGAGATTGCCAGCCAGTATTTGAAAAAGGGCGGTTTGGTAATGATTGAAGGCCGTCTTCAGACAAGAAACTGGACCGGACAAGATAATGTCAAAAGATATGTTACCGAGATAATCGCCGAGAGTTTGCAGTTAGGACCAAAACCAGTCGGACAAGGAAATTACTCTGCTGAAGTGTCAGACATTAAAAGTCCTTCGGCTGGAACAAGACCCTCGCCCGTCAAAGATGCAGACATACCTATTATCGATGAAAACGAGCCGATGAACGCCGGGATTGAAGAAGACGAAGTGAGTATTAAAGAAAAAGATTTACCGTTTTAAGTATGGAGTGTAAATTTTGTCAGGACAATATTAATAGGGTTGATTATAAAAATACCCAATTCTTAAGGAAGTATGTTACTTCCCAGTTTAAAATTGCCACAAGTAAAAGAAACCAGCTTTGCAACAAACATCAAAGAAGAGTGGCCGAAGCAATCAAACTCGCCCGCTTCATGGCGTTGATGCCGTACACCAGAAATCAGACAGTCAAATAGTTGATCTACCCCACCCAATCCCCATCTTCATCACATCTCCGCGATACGAACAAAAGGCATCCTCGTTAACACAAAGAACAAGAGCGCTTCGCTAATTTGTTCTTTGCTATCTCGGATGCTCTTTGTGTTACCGTATCGCTCCGACTTAGTACAAGGTTTTACAAGGTTTTTTACAAGGTTAAACCTTGTAGATAACTCCGCCTTCTCATCTTTTTCCTAAGTTTGAATAAATAGCCACTTCAGGCCATATGCCTTCATCAAACCAGAATAGATTTGCTCCAGTCCCGATTGCTTCGCAATTGAGGATCCTCGATAAGAATCGGGACGGCAAATCTTTCTTCTCCCTCGGCGCTTGGAAGAACCAAGCCCAAGCGCCTGCGGGTCGTTCTCTGAAGGCATATGGCCTTTCGCTTGATTTAATAATGCGAGAGGCAATTAGCTTAGAGGAACGACCCGCAGTCATGATTGGCTTGGTGTCGCCTTGGGCGACCAATCATGACGAGGGAGAAGAAATTTTTATCGCTGGAATAAAAATATTCTGGTTCCGAAAAGCCAATTGCCTTTCGCTATTAAGCATTTGTTCGAAGGAGACCGGAGGTGCAGACAACAGGTCAGAAATGGGTGGGGGGGTTCAGTCAAGGTCTAAAATATTCTAACTTAAAATAAATTAAAAAACCCGGCTCAAGCTTTCGCTCAAACCGAGCACTTACCTCATCACCAAGCTTTCAATCCTCCTTCGTATAAAACTTCGAAGGACAAGGAAAGTGGGGGGACTGACTGATGCCTGAGTTGCACAGGCTTCTCCGTTTGTCCGGCCGTAGCCGGCGACGCATTTTCTTTTATGCTATTACCAGCCAGTCTCCCGAAATTAATTCACAAAAAATTATGAACTAATTTTGAGAGGCCGGGTTAACAACCCGGCCCTACCTCTTACCGCTTGTTACGCTCGGTCTGGTCTTCGCGGGCCTTGGTCCACGCCTCAGCCTTTGTTTGACCAGTATAGACGGTTCCGTTGACAACAATGATAACCACGGAATCCCCCGATTGACCGCTGCTTAAGGAGAGCGGCGTTTCCTCGACCTTTTTGGTCGCGTTTATGAAAAGAACTCGCAAGACTAATGGCGTCCTCCGATGGACTCTGCCTACCCAAGAGAAGGGTAGCCCGCTGTAAAGCCACGGTCCGCTTCCCCTATTGGCCTTGCGAAATTAAATTACCATTTTCCCGCCCCATTCGACAAGCTCATGGCAAGCTAATTTCGCAAGACTTTAGCCTATAGCCCTATTATACTCCCTAAAAACCGAAATGTCAAGCACGAACATTCTGCCTCAAAATCAGCTTCGGGCCATATGGCCTTCATCGAACCAGAATAGATTTGCTCCTGCGGTAAATCTTTCTTCTCCCTCGGCGCTTGGCAGAACCAAGCCCAAGCGCCTGCGGGTCGTTCTCTGAAGGCATATGGCCTTCGCAGTATTAAGGAAGCGAACACCCCATCCCGACTGATTCATCGTCCTGGATAAGTTTGCTTAATAAATAAGCCTCCTAATCAAAGAAATCTTAAACTAGCGAAGCGCTCTTAAGATTTCTACAATGATTAGAGGCTATTTATTCAAACTTAGGAAAAAGATGAGAAGGCGGGGTGGGGCATTCGCTGAAACCTATGCCTCCAATACTGCCGCCGCTTTGATTTTGGTTACTATCTCACGTTCAAGCTTGGGATTTTCTTTGAGGAACTGGCGAGAGCCTTCAACTCCCTGACCAAGCTTTTGTTCGCCATAGTTATACCAGCTTCCGGCTTTGGCAAGAATGCCGTATTTAACTCCCGTATTAACAACATCGGAATAACGGGAAATGCCTTCATTGTACAAAATGTCAAACTCACATGTCCTGAACGGAGGCGCGACTTTGTTTTTCACTATTTTTACTTTGACTCTATTGCCTACTATTTTTTCAGCAGCTTGGATTTGAGCAGCCTTTCTAATTTCAATTCTGACGGAAGAATAAAATTTCAACGCCATTCCGCCAGGGGTTGTCTCAGGATTTCCAAACATAATTCCAATTTTCATCCTTAATTGATTAATGAAGATTATTGATGTATTTGATTTAGCGACAATAGCTGTAAGTTTTCTCAAGGCATGGGACATCAATCGTGCTTGCAATCCCATGTGTTGCTGATCCATCTCGCCTTCTATTTCCGCTCTGGGGGTTAACGCCGCAACCGAATCAACAACAATCACATCAATACCGCCGGACTTAACCAAAGATTCAACGATGTCCAATGCCTGTTCGCCCGTATCGGGTTGCGATATCAAAAGATTTCCTAAATTAACTCCGATTTTTTTCGCATACTCCGGATCAAGCGCATGCTCGGCGTCAACATAAGCGGCAACTCCGCCCTTTTTCTGGGCCTCGGCAACAACATGCAGACAAAGCGTAGTTTTACCGGAACTCTCCGGACCATATATCTCTATAATTCTGCCTCTTGGTATTCCGCCGACTCCCAACGCTAAATCCAACGAAATAGACCCCGTGGGAATGACATCAACATTCACTCTCTTTACTTCGCCCAAACGCATTAAGGACCCTTCACCATACTTCTCCTGAATCTCTTTGATGGTCATGTCTACTTGCTTACCATGTCCTGCGCTTGCCGAAGGATTGTTTGTTTTTTCTGCCGGTTTTTTGGCTGACATTTTTAGTTCGCTTCCCTCAAAGCACTTTTAAATTTATTTCAATATTTTAACAAAGTATATTATTAAATCAATCCCCCTCTCCGACCCTAATCCCCATCTTCATCACATCTCCGCGATACGAACAAAAGGCATCCTCATTAACGCAAAGAACAAGAGCGCTTCGCTAATTTGTTCTTTGCTAATTCGGATGCTCTTTATGTTACCGTATCGCTTCGACTTAGTGATTCAGACAGGGATCAGGATCTTTGCTTTGAAAAAAGCGAAGAGAAACTGGCTTAGAGGAACGACCCGCAGTCCCAATGGGCTTGGTCTCCGCACAATGCGGAGCCATTGGGACGAGGGAGAAGAAATTTTTATCGCAGGAATAAAAATATTCTGGTTCCGAAAAACCAGTTGCTGTTCGCTTTTTGTTGAAATGAAAAAGGGCACCCCGCAGTCATGCATAGAGGTTGTGCGGTGCTAAACCTCTTCTGTTTCGTCCGCTTCAGCTTCAGGGGTATCTGCGTTGATTCCGCTTACTCCAACAAGATTTACCGGCTCTTGGGCCACTGTACCATCGGGCCTTACATAGACCTCTCTAGGCTTTGCGCCGTCCCCAGGCCCGATAACACCCTTCTCCTCGAGTATATCCAACAGGCGGGCAGCACGGGCATATCCGACGCGCAAGCGCCTTTGTAATAACGAGGCCGAGGCCTTGCCTGCCAAAACAACCGTTTCTTTTGCCTCGCCATACAAATCATCATCAACACCGTCATCCGCGCCTCCCGTAAATCCTCCGACAGAATTAGTGTTTGCATTAAAATCAACTTTCAAATCATCCTCTTCGCCCACTTCCATATTCTCGGCCTGCGCTTTAAGGAATTTGGTAACGTCTTTTACTTCTTTTTCGGTTATCATCGCTCCCTGCAACCTGCGTGGTTTTGCCACGTCGCCAGCCAAGAAAAGCATGTCTCCTTTGCCCAGTAATTTCTCGGCTCCGGCCATATCAAGGATTGTTCTTGAATCAATCTGACTGGCCACTTGAAGAGCAATACGAGAAGTGATGTTCGCTTTAATAAGACCGGTAATAACCTCAACTGATGGTCTTTGGGTAGACAGAATCAAATGTATTCCGACCGCTCGGGACATTTGAGCTAGTCTTACAATGGCTGCCTCAACATCACGTCCGTATGAAGCCATCAGGTCGGCTAACTCATCAATTACAATCACTATTACTGGCATTATTGGTTCATCTCTATCTACCATTTTGGTGTTGTATGAAAATATGTCTTTTGAAGCGCTTTTTGAAAGCGAGTCATATCTTCTATCCATCTCGCCCAATGCCCATTTCAAAGCTCCGAGCACTTTTTTATTATCGGTAATGACCGGCGTTATCAAATGCGGAATATCGTTGAACAATGTCAACTCCACGCGCTTGGGGTCAATCAAAATTAATTTCAGAACCTCCGGTGAATGCTTATAAAGCATGGAAAGAAGTATTGTATTGATGCTGACGGATTTACCGGTACCGGTCGCTCCCGCAATCATGAGGTGAGGCATTTTCTCAAGTCCGGCAAAAACCGGGTTTCCCGAAACATCCCGCCCCAAAGCAAGCGGCAAAAAATATTTTGATTTCCTGAAATCGTCATGGTCAAACATGTTTCTCAAACCTATCAATGCGACCTTTTTGTTTGGAACTTCTACGCCAACTAACGACTTCCCCGGAATTGGAGCCTCAATACGAATAGGATAAGCAGCTAACGCCAAAGATAAGTCAGAATTTAAAGCCGTAATGCGCGAGAGTTTCATGCCGACCGCCGGCCTCATCGTAAACTGGGTAACCGTAGGACCAATGGACACTTCTCCCATTTCTACATCAATTCCGAAATTACCCAAAGTCCTTTTAATTATAGAGGCGCTAGCGTTGATATCGCCTGTAATCGCCTCCTCTTGATCTTCGTGCAATAGATCTGTCGGCGGAAGCATCCATTTGCCTTTTTTGAAATTCTTGATGACAAATTCTTTATCCTCAACCTTTACAGGCTTGGCAACAAAAGCCGGTTTGACCTCCTGTTTCTTCTGATCAACAACCTCTGAACCCTTTTTAATCACGACATTGTCAACCAATTTTTCTTCCTCATCTTTTTTGGATATCAATCTATAAAGCGGAACATTAAGGGAAACAAGCAAAGCAATCACAATAAGGGCAAGAAGAATTATCAGCGATGCACCGAAACCGACGGAAGACAAAAGAGGTGCGCCAAAAATAACACCAAGATATCCTCCTTGGATTAATCTCGTATCAAAATTCCCGTTCCCGAATATGTAAAAAGTCCCCAGAATAGAGCCGACAAAAAGTAAAGTCCCGAACACCGCACTATGATAAATATTCCTTGAAATTGATTTGATGAACGAAAACCCCAAAATAATAAACGCCACTGGCACAATAAAAAAACCCCAGCCAAACAAGGAACGCGCAAAAATATTAAAACCTTCTCCGGCCACGCCAGCTTTTCCAATAAAAGCGAGAATACTCAAAACAGCCAATATAAAACTACCGATACCCCAGATGCTATTCTTGGTCTCCTGCGAAATATCAAACTTAGACTTTTTTTCCTCCTCATGTTTTCCTTGCTTGTCCTTCTTTTTGTGCCGTCCCATATCTACCTATTGTATGGGATTTTCATTATTTATTCAACACCATCAGAGAATAGTTGAGGACTGTGGCGATTGAAACCCAGACAAGATATGGGATAAGCAAATTAGAAGCAAGGCGGTTGAGGGGACGGAAAAGCTTAATCAAAACAATTATCATAGCAAGGAGTAGGAGGATAACACCAAAAGCAAAAGCGATATTGTGGAAGCCAAAGAATACTATTGACCAGCTTGCATTGACGAATAAATGCACGACGAAGAAAGCCATGGCCCTCCTTCGCTCCTTCGAAGCTACGGAAGGGCTACGCCAGACAAGGTAAAGCGAAATCCCCATCAGGGTATAGAGCGTAATCCAGACCGGCCCGAACAGCCAATTCGGCGGAGAAAAGACGGGCTTATTTAAAAACTGATACCAGTTCTCTATCGCCGATACGGTAAAAAACGAACCAATTACCCCCGCCGCCTGACACATCGCAATTGAAACTACCAACTTCCAGAAATTATTTATAGTCATGTCCTCATTATATCTATAAAACCAATAAATCAAAAACCGACGGTTAGGTCGGCTATTTTGGCAATCCTATTTCGGAAAACATGATTTCATCAAGGTCATGAACATTCCGTTGATGGACATAAAGATCTTCAGTAGTTGAAAAACTCGCCGGACAAAACCCACACGCATGGGATTGTATATTTTCTCTTTGAACCATAACCGCAACATTCTTGGCATCCTTAAATAGTTCAAACAAGTCTGTCAGTTTTGTAATCTCAAAATCTCCTTGAGTGTCTGCATTGTAAGAAGTCCTTATTAGCACAGTCTTACAGCCAGCAGCTTTGCCTGCATCCATGTCCGCGCTTGTATCGCCCACCATGTATGACTGACTGAGGTCTATGCCCCATTTGTCAGCCGCCGCCAAAAGCATGAAATATGATGGCTTTTTGAATAGACAATTAGCGTCCGAAGTGTGCCGACACATATAAAAATCATCGGGACGAAGAGTATCAAGTACTTCACAATGAATCCTGTGCCATTCTGATTCTGTCATATAGCCATTAGCCACATCGGGCTGATTGGTTATCATAATTCTCATAAATCCCTTATCCTTTAAGAACTCAAGAACCTCTTTTACTTTCGGGACAAAGCGCAACTCGTCATAAGTAAATGGTGCAGTATGTTTTTTCTTAAAATCAGGACGGTGAATGATATCAATAAGCGTTCCGTCGCGGTCAAGAAAAACAGCTTTTCGCTTGAACATTTTGACCTCATTGTTTAAAAACTGAGCCAATCATTGCATTTCCCAAACACAAAATCAAGAACAACAACCAAAAACCGCCCGAGGCGGTTTTTGCAGTTTTATCCCTGCCTGCCGGCAGGCAGGATTTTCCCCCGCCCCAGATTTCAGTGGTTTTGGGGTCATGTTAAGAAGTGTGGATAACCATTGACTAGTGACCCCTTGGCATGCTATACTCCTAACATCACTATGAAAAAGACCCTTGTGGGGCTCGTCCCCACCGGGGGCTTTTTTTAAGGTTGGTATTTTAACCTTCTCTTTTGGGTATCCAAGTAAACGAGCGGGGTATTCAGTCTACGCAACAAAAACGAGCATTTATTGCTAGGTGAAACAATCGAGAGGAAAGATTCTTTTTCCTTGAGAAACTTAACCAGTCCGGCATAGTCGCCATCGCTAGACACCAAAATGGCTTTATCAAATTTATTTTCATAGAAATCAACCGTCGCCTTTAAAACCAGATCGGCATCACAATTCCCCTTCACCTTTCCTGCGCCATCATAAGTTATTTCTTTGTAAACCAGCACATAGCCCATTTCCTGAAGCCTTGTATATAAATCTTTATTTTCCGAAATTAAACCAATAAAAAGATAGGTGGTTTCAACTTTGTATTTATCCTTAAGCCAAACACGAAAACGTTTATAGTCTAACTTCCACCCCAAATCAGCTATACCCTTATGCAAATTAGCCCCATCAATATACGCAAAATTATTTTTACCTTTCATCGGTCAAATATAGCACCAAATCAGCCAAAAACAAGCTGAAAACACAAACCCCAGCGGACCTTGCGGCTAGCTGGGGCGTTTATATCTATACAATACTCCTTTCAGCTAAAAAGGCAATAGTGTGTAGATATCCCCCGTAAACTATCAAATCAATAGTTTACAACTACCCCCGCCCGAACTCGGGCGGTTTTTGCAGTTTCATCATTTTCCACATTCAGTCTGCTGG
>CAZZGH010000007.1:0-2282 GCA_964653875.1 uncultured Candidatus Saccharibacteria bacterium | reverse complement strand
GGAAGGGCTATGCCAAATAAGCCAAAACGAAATCCCCATCAGGGTATCAAGAGTAATCCAGACTGGACCAAACAGCCAATTCGGCGGAGAAAAAGCCGGCTTATTCAAAAACTGATACCAGCTCCCTATCGCAGGTGCCGTAAACAACGACCCGACGACCCCCGCTGCCTGACACAAAGCAATAGATCCCACCAGCTTCCAAAAATTATTTTGAGTCATATCCCCATTATACCCATAAATACACAAACCAAAAACCGCCTCGGCGGTTTTTGCAGTTTCATCATTTTACCACACCCGCGAGAATTAATAGAAATCTTCGTCTGGGACTTCTTTAATATTTGAGTAATTCAATTTCCAAATTCCCCCCTCTTTAACCAACAACCACGTCCCACTAAATTCTTTGGTTGTATAATCCTCATTTTCGTTGTTGGGAAAATCAACTGTTTTGAAAGACGCCTCTACCGCGCCCGGGCGTATTCTTTTTGCTGATTTAAATCTTATAGCAAATGTGTTTTTGTAACCATCTTTCCACTCTTTAAAAAGCACTCTATTTTTTAGGTCATCCGAGTAATAGTCATAAGCATCTTCAAAACCGCCCTCACTCAAAGTAAGATAGTATTTTATTACCACCTCTGTTTCTGCCCCAGTCTGTCCATGTTCAATTTCTTCAGAAGTAATTTGTTTACTGGCTATAATCATTTCCTTCAACTGGTCTTGAATACGAGAACCATCAATGGCAAAACCAATATTCTCCGCATTCAAAAGAGTAGAAGAACTGATACCCAGAACCCTTCCGCATATATCTACCAGCGGTCCCCCTGAATTACCGGGGTTTATTGAAGCATCGGTTTGAATATATTTGGTACTGTCGAATTCATCGTTTGTCAGAGACGAGACAATGCCTCTTGTTGCAGTTACATCTTTTGTTCCTTCCGGAAAGCCCAGAACAAAAACATCTTCCGCCAAAATAGGCCAGCGCTTACGCCACTTAAGAACTTTAGGTGATTCATAATCTTCGGTTCTTGTTATCCTTAAAATGGCAATGTCTTGTATCGTATCAGTCTGAACAACGTCAGCAGAGTAATTATTAACACCCGGAGCTATTACATTGATATAGTTATCGAAAAGAACAACATGGTTGTTTGTAATAACCAAGTCCTTATCAATCCAAAAACCCGTACCGGATCCGCTCTCGGTTTCTATTCTAACCATACCCTCTGTAGCTTTCGCTATTTTTGACGGACCGCAAAAATATTTGTCCCAGTAAATACCGGAAACAAATTCTTGGGATGTATAAAGACCCCAACCCGCAAGAATAATAACCAACCAAAAACCCACCAATAAGGCAATCCCCAACCCAAAATATTTGAGTACCTGAAAAAATTGCTCAAAATCATTTTTAAAATCAGAAACCCGCGCGCGTACTCGTGATGGCTTAAGCCACCCTGTGGCCATAATAACGGTCAGATAAGCAAAAGGAATTATTGCCACTAACGCAGAAATAAGGATAGAGCTTAAAATAATATCCCGAAGAATTAAAAAAATATTGCTTTGATATATAACCCCTGTTGGAGAAAAATAATATCCGACAGTAATTAACACAATGCCGGTAACCAGCAAACCAAGACATATTAAAAAACTCTTTTTGTTGAAAGTGGTTGTAGGGTGTTCAAAAAGCCATTTTTTAAGTTCCACCGTAACCTGAACAGAAAATACAAAAATAACAATTGGTGCGATGGAGATAAGCCAAGAAACGGATTCAGATATTTTAAAAACAGACAAAACAATAAGTCCAAATAAAAAAAGTCCCGTTATTTTTGTTGCATTACTTACTTTACTAAAAACAAAAGAGCTTAATTTTTTCCAATTTTTCTTCAAAAAAGCCATGTCCTCATCATACCCTTCAAGAAAACTCAGGGCAAGCTTCCCACCCAACAAATAAATCAAAAACCGCCCTGAGCTTGTCGAATGGGCGGTTTTTGCAGTTTCATCATTTTCCACATTCAGTCTGCTGGCTTCAGTACTCCCTCACTCTTTGTTTGGTCGTTCACTCAACACTCGGTCGCTCACCCGCGAAAATCCGAGTTGTGCCATAAATTATTTTAGCATTTTCCTCTCTCCTCATTCAAAAATTTCGTTAATTCTTGAGGGTTAGGATATCTTCCAAAACGGATGTGAAATTTAGTGGCTTGGCACATTAAACAATCGCAATCATCAAAATCATCTTCCGTTATTTCTTCAAACAATTCCCCGTCTTCAAGTTTTTTCTTCATAAATTTAAT
>CAZZGH010000006.1:0-22799 GCA_964653875.1 uncultured Candidatus Saccharibacteria bacterium | reverse complement strand
AGGCAGTTAAAACAGACAATGGGTTCATCTTTACCAACCGCTATTTGGGTACTTACAGACGATTAGACTTAATGCCAAAAGGAGTACATTCTTTTGACCAGTTCTGTAATGAAAATAACATTATTCATTACCTAATTGATCCTGGTAAGCCGGCTCAGAATGGGACTGTAGAAAGGAGTCATCGAGAAGATTAAGAGAAGTTCTACGAACAGAGTACCTTTAAGAATTTTGCAGATTTGCAAAAGAAATTAAGAAAGTGGAATATATATTACAATGACCTTGAACATTGCGGTTTAAAAGGAAAAAGTCCGAATGAATTTCTAAGAGAAATCAATTAATTAAAACCGCCATATGTGTGTGCCTAAAACAGGGGGTTAAATAAAAAAGCTTGCCTAGCAAGCTTAATGCTTCTGCTCAATATATGAAGCGGAAGCGCCCTCCTTATCTCTGTACGACAAAATTGGATCAGTAATCGGCCAGCTCATATTGAATCTTGAATCGTTCCATTTTACGACATTTTGGATTTCCGGTCCGGAATAATGAACTGATTGGTTATAATGGAAAAGAGCATATTCGCTTAAAACCAAATGGCCATTGCAATGTCTTGGTGGTATTAGTATCTGCCAACCGTCTTCTGCCGACAGGATAAACGGTTCCCATTTCCCAAAATTTTCAGAAGCCGGATTATAGTTCAATACCATTAAATAGAATTCTCCCAAAAGACACGTTATCAGTTTCCATGTCATGGAATCGCCATGGAGGCCCCGCAGAACATTCTTTCTTGAAAAAGAACAATCTTGTTCTCCTTCTGAAAAATCTACAGTTATACCGTTTTCAAAATAAACTTTCTTGTTATAAAGTTCTCCATAATGGCCGCGGTGATCTCTTGTTATTTTCCTTTTTATCTTTAAAACACCCGGCAAAGTGGTTCGGTGAATCTCGATAGTTTTTACTAATTGTTCTTTCGTGGGTCCAAGTTGGTAGCGATCAGTCAATGGATATCCTTGTCGTTTTTAAAAAACTAAAAATACCATACAACAATTGTGCGATATTTGTCAAAGAAGATTGACTTAGGATGTCAGAGCGTGGTATTGTTTGCCGATAGTTCGTTGATAAGAAGGAAACTATTATGTTAAATATTGCCGTTGTCGTGCCGTCTTGGCATTATTGGAAAGATCCTGTAAAGTTGCAGCCACTTTGGGAACTTTACTATGCAACTTTCTTGCGCGAACGTGGCGAGGATGTGCATGTCGATATTATAGATTTACGCGGCCGGCAAAAAGACAAACAAATTGTTTTACCAGAGAGAGATGTTTATTTGTATTGGATTATGAAAAGCGCTGATGCTCCTGAAATTTATGGCATTGTCAAAGATACAAAACAAAAATATCCGAATAGCATACATATTGCCGGCGGTAACCACGTTGATCAACTGACGGAGGAATGTATCAGCATCTTTGACGCATCAATTATCGGTAGCGGCGAAGAACTGCTTTTAGAGGCGCTGGCAGATCTCCATGCTCATCGTTTGCGGTCTTTGTATAGAAGTAACCAGATCTTCCATTTTGCTTCATACTCTTTTCCCCAACGAGATTTCCTTCCTTATTCCAGGGTGGTCAACGAAAAGCATTTTTTCCAACATGGCGTGATTCCCGGAACAGGCGTTTTTTTCTCACGCGGTTGTGTTTTTAAGTGCAATTTTTGCGTATATAACAACCCGAATAGATTTGAGTTCAAGCGGCCTGATCAGATTAGAGCGGAGATTAAATATCTAAAGCATAATTATGACGTGCAGGGCGTGAATTTGCGAGACGAGGTGTGTATTCCGGTTAATCGAAAGGAAGCTGTTGCCATGTTTGAAGCGATTGCTGCTGAAAATATTGTGTGGAGGGGGCAGACGATACCAATGGGATCGGAGGACATTATTAAACTTGTTCGGCAAAGCGGATGTGTGGAATTAGCTATCGGGGTTGAAAGCGTTGAGTCTGATAAAGTTCTTAAGTTGTCTAATAAACCTTCTACAAGCGTTGACGCAAACCGTCGGTTTATTGAATTACTTAAGAAGTATGATATTAAAGTAAAAGTTTGTCTTATCTTCGGCCTTCCGGGTGAAACTAACCAGGTAGTAGAAAAGACCATTCGGTTTCTGGAAGAAGTAAAACCGGATTATGTGGCACTTTCAGGGTTAGACGTAGTGCCCGGTTCTGTTTTCCATAAGAATGCTAAGTCCTTAGGTATCAAAAGTATTGATGATGATCTTACTAAGCATGTGCATTTGATGTTCCGTTTCGGTGAGGAAGAAGTTGGTCTGCCATTTGAATATGAAAAAGAAACTCCTTGGGGACCTTCTCTAAGCCGTGGAGAAATTGCCAACAATATCCGGCAAGTCCAACAATATCTTCGAGAACATGGAATGATTTACTGATCCCGCTTTTGCGGGGTTTTTTATTGCAAGAAAAACCCCGCAAAATGCGGGTGTTATAAAATATTTTTTCGATACCAATCAATGGTTTTAGAAATGCCGGCATCAAGTGAAACTTTTGGCTGCCAATCGTATCGATCTCTTGCCTTTGTCGAGTCAAGCGTAATATTGACTGGAATGGTTGGTTCAGTTGCACTATGTACGAGAGAAAGATTCTTGCCAGAAGCAATAATTATCTTTGAAATTATGTCGTCTACGCTTATAGCTTTTCCGCAACCCACATTGACCAAATCAAAGTTATCTTGATTTTGTTTTGCGAGAGCCAATTCAACAAAGCTAACCACATCAGATACATATACCAAATCGCGTTTTTCTTGTCCTGTTCCCCAGACTGTAATTTTATCGCCCTCTTTGGCCGTCATGACTTTAGTGACATTGGCGCCGAACATATGAGACCTCTCAAGATCATACTTGTCGTAGGGGCCATATGTGTTTGAGTGTCGGATGGCAAGAAACTTGGTTTGGCCCAGACGCGAGTAAAATTCGCACATTTTTTCCAAATAGATTTTTGTCCAACCGATTCCTAGATATGCAGAATGCATACCGCCGTTAAGATCAAGGTCTGTTTCTTTAAGCGGTTTTTCGCCTCCGGAATACATAACTGAACAGCTGAAAAAAATTACTTGAGAAACATTATGATGAAAGGCAGAGCGGAAAATAAGAGAATTCATTACTACATTATCAGTTACGTGAATTTCGGGACACTCTTTTATCATTTTGGCGCCTGACGTGGTTGCTGCAGCTTGGATGATTACGTCAAAATTCTCATCAAGAAGTTTATCGACGCTAGCCTTATCAGTCAGGTCAGCTCTCCTTAAATGAGAAGCAGGATTGAAAAATGGATGTGAATTGCATGTGCCGACAACATCCAGCTCATTATTTTTTGTTAGTGTTTCAAAAAGGTTTCTGCCGATAAATCCGCTTGCTCCGCAGATCAAAACCTTTTTTTTCATTCCTTTTTTCCTCTACGCGTTGGTAAAATTGTTCTGATTAATTATTTGATAACCCTTAATTAATTCGGCGATTCCTTCTTGCAGTGAGATTTGGGGTTTGAAGCCGGTGGCTTCGATCTTGGTATTGCTTACGATATAGTTTCTTTTGTCCGGATCTTCGCCCACCCCTGCTTCGTGAAAGTAAAATCTAGGGATTTGTTTCTGGATCTCTTGGCACAGTTCTTTTTTAGACAGGTTGGCATCGCTTAAGCCTACGTTATAGGCTTGATTTTTCATGGTGGCAAAATTTCTCATGCAATAAATAAAAGCTCTTGCCACATCCCTTACATGGATATAATTCCTCTTAAAGTGTCCTTCAAATATGATTATAAACCGGTCGTTTACTGCACGGTAAACAAAGTCGTTGACCAGAAGATCAAGACGCATTCTAGGGCTTACACCGAACACAGTTGCCAGGCGTAGGGATATCGCATTTGTCCTGCTTAATATTTCCCGCTCCGCTTCAACTTTTAGTTGTCCATAAAGCGATACCGGATTCAAAGGTGTTTCTTCGGTACAGAAAATTCCTTCTTGGCCGATACCGTATCCGCTGTTAGTGTTTGGAAAAAGAATTGGTTGATCCGGACTCCTGTATCTAAGGATGGTTCTAACCGATTCAAGATTAACAGCCTTAGCTATAGCAGGGTCTTTGTCGCAAGCGGGTGCTCCGACGATACAAGCGAGGTGAATAATAATATCTGACCATCTGACCAGACTTCCCAATAGGTCATCGTTTCTTATGTCTCCTCTCGCAATTCTGAAAAGAGGATTATGGCAGCAATCGAGCAGCGATATCTGGTCGTACATAAAATTATCTAATACGGTAACCTTATGGCCGTCATTCAGAAGCATCGGTACCAAAATAGAACCGATATATCCAGCTCCGCCCGTTACGAGAATTCTTGCCACTTTTCAGCCTCTTGTTAAGGGACTCTTGGTTGGTATGGTGTTATATTTTTATCCCCTAGTCAATGTTTATGAGAACTCAACCATTATCGGCAGGTGATCGGATACCAAATTATTTATTACTTTTAAATTTATTATATTGATATCTCGCGATGCGAAGATGTAATCAGATATAAAATCTTTGTATTTTTCAGCGTCTTTGTATAGAGAGTTGCGCGTCGAAATTATTCCAAAATCTTCGATTAAATTTTTAAAATCTTTTTTAAGCATCATGATACTTTCTGAATCGGGCTGGAGATTAAAGTCGCCGCTTATTATTTTTTTACCCGTCCGGTTATTGTAAAAATTTCTTATCAGCTCGGACTGCTTAATACGATCAGGAGTATCATATTTCCCAGTCGGCAGCCATAGGCCATGAAGATTGCCGATAGTAAATTTATCGGTATCCGATTCAATTTCTATGTATTGGAAAATTCCGCTATGGTTTGTAACGGGGGAGCGGGTATAAAATCCTCCCCTATCGATAACTGACAAATCTTTTTTAAAAAAAATTGCTTGACCTATCGGCGATAAAGTTCTCTTCCACATAAAAGATGAACCTTCCGGTGCGAGATACGGGTAAGTATTGAAACATGACAATAAGTTTTCAAATTCTTTGGCAATGTTGGCTCTGGCTCCGCCCACGTCATTTTCTGCCTTATTACCAAAGAAAAGTTCTTGAAAACAAAAAATATCGGTGTCTTTTTGGTTTTTATCGATAAATTCGATAAGTGGCTTAAAAATTTTTCCACCCCAGACGTTTAATGAAATCAATTTCACAATAATACAGTATAACTTAGCTTAAAGGAAATTAAAAATCCCTCATCTTTCAGAAAGGTGAGGGATTAAAATGGCCCCTTAAACTTGTTTTCATAATTGTGAAATTTTTCACTGGACAGATCGGCCGGTTTCAAGCCAAGTTTTTTTTCGGTAGCTCGGATAATCGTTTCAGCATTTGGATAGTACAGGTCTTCCATTGGCCTTGTTGTCGGGCAGTGCGTTGGAGCAAAGCCAATGCGAGTGACGGGAGACAGTAATGATGCAAAACAATTTTCTTGAACACGGGCTGCTACTTCGGCAGAAAATCCGCAATGAGTCCAGTCATTATCTACAACAATGCAATGACCGGTTTTTTGTACAGATTTGTTCACGGTTACATCGTCAAAAGGTGCAATAGTACGTACATCTATCAATTCGATTGAAATTTTATGTTTTTGCGCTAATACATTGGCAGCATCAAATGCATCAACACACGACCAAGAACTGGCTGCAATTGTGATGTCAGATCCGGAACGGATGATTGCGCATTTACCCAGAGGAACAATATAGGGTTCGGAAGGCACTTCACCCTCCTGCCAAAACAAAAATCGGTGCTCCATGCAAATAACAGGATTATCGTCGCGAATGGCGGCGATAAGCATGCCTTTAGCATCATACGGAGTAGCTGGCATAATAATCTTAAGTCCGGGGATATGCGCAAAGATGCTTTGCAGACTTTTGGAATGCTGGAATCCTTGTCCCCAGCCGCGACCCACAAGAACCCGGATAACCATGGGAACAGATAATTTACCGTTTGAACCATATGCGACCGAAGAGACCATATTTACTAATTGGTTAAAGGCTAGTAAGAGAAATTCAACACGGATGTGAACATTGACCGGCCGCAAGCCGTTGATAGCTGCTCCCAGTCCTAATCCCATATTGGCTTCTTCTGATAATGGTGTGCTCAAACAGCGTCCGGGGAATTTTTCTGCTAATCCCAGCGTTGTTCCATTAATTCCCTTATGATCGGCAACATCTAGCCCATAAACAAAAATGCTTGGATCGCGTTCCATTTCCTGTTGAAGTGCTTCATTAATCGCTTGAGTGTAAGTAATGATACGCTTATTCACTGTACACCCCCCTGTAGAGTTCTGCTGGTTCTGGGAACGGCGCATCTTTTGCTTTTTGGATACTTATAGCAATTTGTTGATCTATTGTTTCCTCAATTGCAATCATAGCATTTTCTTGATGTTGATTGATTAATTCTTGGCGCAAAAGTGCTATCGGGTCTTTCTTAAACCAGTATTCAAACTCATCACGAGAGCGATATCCGGCATCAAAATCTTCATTGATACCGACATGCTCTAAATAACGGTAATAAGGGATGATTGCCAGTGCGGGCATTTTGAGGCGTTGGATATTGGAATATGCCTTTTCTGCTATGGTATGAATAGCCAAGACGTCAGGTTGGGTAAAAGTATAATCATAAACCAAACAGTTGTACTGTTCGGCGATTTTACCTAGCGATTTATATCCTCGCCTCAAAAAAGTAGTTGTGTGGATGGCCAAGCCATTGTCTTCACAGACAAACATTATTGGCAAGTTCCAAAGACAGGCAAGATTCAAGCTTTCCCAAAACACTCCTTCATCAACGGCGCCATCGCCGAAAAAGACGACTGCGATTTTGTCAGTGCCTATATATTTTTCTCGGAATGCCCCACCTACTGCGACAGGAATTGTCGTTCCCACAACAGCGGATGTCATTGTTAAACCGTGATCGGGTGATGCCAAATGCATTGAACCAGCCTTTCCGCCGGCTGGTCCGGTGGCTTTGCCGTATAATTCGGCAAAAAATCCGTCCGTTTCTCCGGTAGCGGCGATGTAGAGCGCATGGCTCCGGTAAGTACCGTAGAATTTTGCTTTTCCTTTTAAAGCAGTACAAATGCCGGCAATAATTCCTTCTTCGCCTATTGACATATGCATTGGAGTTTTCATCTCGTTATGCGGGTATTCCCGCTGGATGGCTTGTTCTGCAGTTCGCATGCGGTACATTGATTGATAAAGTTCAAGCTTCAAGTCTTTTTGCACACTATCTCCAATTGTGAAGGTTCCTTGTGGTTGCTATTTAACAGGAAAAACCAAAGCAGGTCAAGCTGTTTGTATTTTTACATTGACACTTTTTGATACTTTTTGATACCATGAACTTAATCTGAAAAATCCATGATCAATAACCCTAAAATTATTGTAACTGTTGGACCAGCTACTCACAGTTTAGATCATCTCGCAAAAATGAAGGACTTGGGCGTGGATTTTATTCGCGTCAACATGTCTCATTCAGCCATTAGCCACCTAAGAGATTTTATCCGACTCTCTAAAAAAGTTGATCTGCCGTTCATAATTGATACACAAGGTTCGCAGATTAGGACTGGCGATCTATCAAGGCCATCCTTGCAGTTAAAAGAAAGCCGATTTATAAGAATATATACTAAAACCTCCTTGGTTCAGAAAAATAACGGTTTGTGCTTAAAGCCATCAGGCGTTGTAGAGCAGCTTGAACCGGGCGATCTTATCCATGTCGATTTTAACAGCTTAATTTTGAGAGTTAGCGATGTTTCAACTTTTTCAAAGGGATACATTACCGCTCAAGCCGTAAGCAACGGATATGCCGGTAGTAATAAGGCCGTTGTTATTGATCCGGCATTCAGAAATAAAATAAATTTGCCGGTTCTTGCCCCGATTGATTATGAGGCGATTAAAATTGGTTTGAAAGAAAAGATTGGCCACATTGCTGTTTCGTTTGTTCGTCGGCCAGAAGATATTGATCTGGTCAGAAAAGTTACCAAAAATTCAATGAAGATAATTTCAAAGATTGAATGCGCCGATGCCTTGAAACATCTCGATGCCATAATCAAAAAAACCGATCTTATTCTCATTGATCGCGGGGATTTAAGCAAAGAGATATCACTTACAGCTGTCCCTATGGCGCAAAAATTAATTATAAAAACAGCCAAGAAATACAAAAAAGATGTATTTGTGGCAACAAATCTGCTCGAGACGATGGTTAACAGCAAGAAGCCGACCCGTGCAGAAGTAAATGATATTGCAAATACAATTTTAGATGGAGCTGCTGGGCTTACCTTAGCGGCAGAAACTGCTATTGGCAAATACCCTCTTGATTCAATAGCCATGCTCAAAAAAGTAATAAGTCATACGATATATCCATCAACAAGTTTACGCAGTGACAATTTATTGATTACCAGGCCTCATGGCGGGAAATTAATTAATTTAATACCCGATTCTGTACCAAGTCCTAAGTTGCTTGCCTCATGGCCTAAAATTAAATTAGATTCTGAACGTCAAATGGATGTCGAACTTATGGGTATCGGTGTTTATAGCCCCCTTGAAGGTTTTATGATTAAAGCAGACTTGGATAGTGTTGTCGATAAAATGCGTCTTAAGGATGGAACTATTTGGCCGTTGCCCATTATTCTTGATGTAAGCAAGGAAGATGCTAATAAATTCAAAGTCGGCGATGCTATTGCGCTGACGGATGCTGATGATTCTGTTATGGCGATATTGCATTTAGCCCAGAAATATCCTTTTGAAAAAAACAGGATTATAAAAAAAATATTTGGCACCAATAACACGGATCACTCCGGCGTTAGAATGATGCGAGATATGAAAGATTTTCTATTGGGCGGTAAAATAGAATTACTTAAGAAAAGGAAGTCCGATACGATAGCATATGAGCTAACACCGGGCCAGGTCAGAAAATTGATCGAAGAAAAAGGATGGTTGAAGGTGGTCGGATTTCATACTAGAAATGTAATTCACCGCAGCCATGAGTTTATTCAGCTGGAAGCGTTAAAAAGAGAATTCGGCGACGGGCTTTTTATCCATCCGGTTATCGGAAAGAAAAAAAATGGGGACTTTAATGCAAAATATATCATCCAATCATATGAGACAATGATGAAAAATTTTTATCCCAAGGATTCAGTTATATTTTCAGTTTTTCCAAGTTATTCCCGCTATGCTGGTCCGAGAGAGGCTTTGTTTACGGCCATCTGCAGAAAAAATTATGGCTGTAGCCATTTTATAGTCGGCCGGGATCATACTGGTGTTGGCGATTTTTATAAACCAACTGCTTCGCATGATATTTTCGACAAATTTCCGGATTTGGGAATTAAACCGGTTAAATTCCAACAAGTCTTTTATTCTAAAAGACTTCAAAAGCATGTTCATGAAAAGGACACTTCTGGGCATGATGACAATGACAAGCTTCATATTAGTGGAACCCAAGCTCGAAAAATGTTTTTGAGCGGAAAAAGGCCGCCTGATTGGTTCATGAGGCCGGAGATTTCAAAACCAATCCTTGCGTCTATCAAAAGAGGTGAGAAAGTTTTTGTGGAAAACATAAAAAGAGATACAGAAAATTCAACTGTCAAAAAAATGTCAGCCAAATAATTACCATTTTGAAGAAACAAAAAATAATATGATAAAAATGCGACTTAGTAAAAAACCGCCTCTTGTAGAAAAACTTCTTTTAGTTGAAGGCATAACCAGGGCCGGTAAATTTTTATTGGCCAATATTTTAAACGGCTTTGAGGACATTGAGCCGGTTCAACTATATGGCTTATTGGAACAAATACCCATGTGGGCTAATCTTGGATTAATTGATAAGAGTATTGCAAAAGAAATTTTGAGATTAGAAATTGATACTCATTGCTATGAAATGCTGATTGGGCGGAATTTAAATTACCGAAAATCAGACAAATCATCGATTTTTAATATTCCATGCTGCCAGAAATATCTTGCTCGGTCTGAAGAAAAAGATATCGACAGAATTATGGAAAAATATAACAAAGAAAAGCCGTTCAGTTTTTTTGTTATGCATGAGTTAATGCCGAATATCAGAATATATTTTGAAACCTTTCCCCAATTAAGAGTTGTAAGTATTAAAAGAGACCCAATTGATTTAGTTTCTTCATGGTATAAACGCGGTGCTGGCCGCAGATATGGCATCGATCCCAAAGTTTTCAAGACTCCTTTTAAAGGCAAAAACGGCTCTGTTCCCTGGTTTCTGCCCCAATGGAATGAACTTTCGGAAATAGATAGAATAATACTTTCGATAAAAAGACTTAATGACATGTACGAAGCATCTTATAAGAGTTTGCCGACAAAATACAAAAAAAAGATTCTGTTTGTTCTCTATGAGGATATTTTGAGCAGCCCTAAAGATATTATCAAGAAGTTAGAAAAGTTTTTAGATAAAAAATCTTTACCTGAAATGAAACTGATTTTGAAAAGAGAAAAACTTCCTGCAACCGAAAAACTTGAATTAAGGGGCAAAAAATTAGAGGAAATTAAGAAAATAGCTTCAAAAAAATATTTTAACATTTTATTAAAACTCGAAAATAAATATTTGTCGCAATAATATCCGTAGTCATATTGGTAGACAAAGTAAAAAAACTCTATTATAATATTTTCAGCTTATTAAAAACCATGAGGAGGGTATTAATATGCGGGTGTTATTATCCGCCGAGGATAAGATACAGAATCTCATAGGAGAAAAAATCAGATATCTTTTGCCGAAAGGCTGCCAAAAAATATTATTAGTGGAACCGCCTAATGTTCCTGAAGAAGATTTTGACCCCGCTGTTGCTATTGATAATCGATATCCGGTTTATGACCCTTATGGTCTGGGTGTCATATCTTCTTGCATTGAGCTTAGGGGATATGTGGCTGACATTATTGATCTTAACTTCATGCTTCAAGATCATTTCAAGAATGATCCAAAAAATTTCAGGTATGGAATCTGGGGAGAGTTATTAAGAAAGAAAATAGATGAGTTTAAACCCGATGTGGTTGGCATAACATGTATGTTTACCATCTACCATCGTTCAATGGTTAGAGTCGCCAGATTTATTAAGAAATATAATCCAAACATTGTTGTTGTTGCCGGTGGTGTGCATACAACCATGGCTTCAACTGACATCATTTCTGCTCCGGGTCAATTAGTTCTTGAAGACTGTAAAGAAATAGATTTTGCTTGTTTAAATGAAGGAAACGACAGCTTCGCCGATTTTCTTGATGTAGCCAATAACCGAACGAATTCATCCACACTTAGACAAGTTGCAACTCTTGTAGAGGACAAATATGCAGCAGTCACAAAAAGGGCAGAACCAAATGCGGAGACTTTAAATATTGCACCCAATTATCATGACTTGCCCATTGAAAGATACGGTTCCAGAGGCAGGATAGGAGCTTTTTATTGGTTGCGTCCGCCAGAAACTCCGGCGGCCACTATTCTGATTAACAGGGGCTGTCGGGCCCATTGCAGATTTTGTTCCGTGGACAGATTCAACGTTTCAGGCGTTGTGTTGAAACGAGACATAGACAGAGTTTTAGATGAACTTGAAAGGTTAAGAGATAAATATGGCATCAAACATGTCATGATGTTGGATGACGATCTTTTAAATGATGAAAAAAGAATGGTTGAACTTTTTAACAATTGGGCAAAAAGAAAATTAGATATTACATGGGACGCTTCAAATGGAGTTATTGCATCTGCTTTAACTGAAGAGCTTGCTGATGCCGCTGAAAAATCCGGCTGTGTTGCATTAAATTTTGGCATTGAATCCGGGAATCCGGAAGTGCTTAAGAATATCCCAAAACCAAGCGGAGTAAGGCATTTTATCCGGGCAGGGGAGATTATGAAAAAACACCCGAGAATATTTACTAAGGGTTTGTTAATGGTTGGTTTTCCTCCTGAACCGGAAAGGAATTTCCCGGGCGAATCAATTAAAATGATCTGGGATACAATAAATCTTGCCAGGCAAATGGATCTGGATTGGTATTCGATACAACCTCTTAATTTTATTCCGGGCGTTGATATCACAGACCACGCTCTGGTTAAAGGAGCCCTAACGAAACAAGAATTAATAGACGGAACAGAAAGGCCAACAGTAGGTTCAACTGGCAGGCAGGACCGAAAGGTTAAAAAAGAAAAAAAGGAAGCCATGCCTTTTGTAAATCCTCTTATTGGCGATCAGGATAGAATACCGTCACGGAATGAATTAATCGACATTTATTTTGTAATGGATTATGAAATAAATTATGAAAAATCATTAAAAATCGAAGATCAAGATCCGATTAAAACCAGAATGCTTCACAAATTTTTTGTCAATATGTGCGACAATACATATAATGAAAATGCTTTGGGAAATCTATATTTTGCCCTTTTGGAATATAAACTTGGGAATATAGAACAAACAAATTATCGTTTAAAATTAGCCAGAGAGTTTTCGCAAACTAGCGAATACTGGAAAAAAAGATTTGTAGCATTGGGACTAGATAAAAAAGTTGAAGAATTACAGCAAAAGGTGAACGCAACCTCCTAAAGCCGACTTAGCTTAAAAGCTCTCAGGGCTTTTTTATTTAGCTACATATTTGTCAAGGATGTTTATAATCGTGATTGACACTTTTTGACACTTTTTGATACCATTAAAAAATGTTAAAAAACAATGAGATAAATAAAATTTTAGCTTATATTCCAGCCCGAGCGGGTTCAAAAAGAGTTCCCGGTAAGAATATCAAAAACTTCTTAGGCAAACCTTTAATAGCATATGCCATCAAACAAGCGCTTGATTGTCCTGTTGTTGACCGGGTTATAGTGGATACGGATTCTGAAAAAACAGCTAAAATAGCCCGGCGATATGGAGCCGAAGTCCCTTTTTTGCGTCCGTCTGAATTGGCCCAAGACAACTCCGAAGGTATTGATGCGATTCTCTATACTTTGGATCGTCTAAAAAAAGAGCAGGGATATTCTCCAACGCACCTCTTAATACTTCAGACGACATCTCCGCTCCGAGAAATGCAAGATATTCTGGATTGTTGGAAACTTATGAAAACAACGGATGCTACTACCGTTGTGACTGTCTGCCGCACCCACCCGGCGTTATTTTATATGAATGACAAATTCGATATTAAATTAGTAAATGGCCGCGAGAGTAAATCAACCAATACCCAAGCATGGCCCAAGGCCTATGTACTAAATGGATGTTTTGTGTACCTTGTCGATATCCCAACCATGAGAAAGGAAAAAAAGGTAATTACTAAAAAAACAAAAGCCGTTATCTGCCCCAAATGGCGTTCGGTAGATGTGGATACTCCCGAGGAATGGGTTATGACGGAAGTATTGTGCAAAAATAAAAAATATATTTATGAGAAGCTTAAAAGATTTTAAATTTTTTCAAATCGGGCTTGGTTCTATGGGCAGGCGTCGGATTCGCAATTTACTTTACCATGGAATCGAACCAAAAAATATTATCGGTTTTGATATACAGCCGGATCGTATTGCTGGAGCTGTTAAACTTCATGGCATAACGCCCGTTTATAGTTTTACTGAAGGGATAAAAAAATTTAATCCCGAGGTTTTCATTATTTCAACGCCACCCAACACGCATTGGAAGTATTTCATTCCCGCTGCCAGAAATAAAAAACATTTTTTTGTAGAACACCCAACAACAGACAGTGGATATTCCAGACTTAAAGACTTAATGGATGGAAGCTTTGTCGGCGTTCCTTCTTGCACTCTCAAATTTCATCCGGCAATTAAAGAGATCAAAAAATGTATTGATAAAAAAACAATCGGTTCAATTTTGTCTTTTCAATATCATTTAGGCCAATATCTGCCGAGTTGGCATCCTTGGGAAGATTTTCGCAAAGTTTATTTTTCCAAAAAAGAAACCGGAGCTTGCCGGGAGATGTTCGCTTTCGAGCTTATTTGGCTTACTTATGCCTTAAATCTTCCGGAAATTAAAAAAATCCAAGGGGTTACTAAGAAATTGTCAGATTTAGAAATGACAGCCGATGATTTTTATTCTTATATTGCTGAATTTAAAAATGGAATAATGGGAACGGTTGTCATCGATCTATTGTCGCGTTCGCCTTTCAGGACCCTGCGTGTTATCGGAACAAGCGGCACAATCGATTGGGAATGGCAGAAAAATGAAATAAAGATACTCAAACCAATGAAAGAACCAGAGATTCTAACTTTTGAAGAGGGTCAGAGAGAAAAATATTACGTCTACCCAGACGATGTGCATGAATTGGAAATAGGGACTTTTTTAAAGGCGATTGAGGGCAAGACAAAATATCCTTTTACTTTTGAAGAAAACAAAAAACACTTGAAGGCTTTATTAGCACTAGAAAAAAGCAATAGCATAAAGAAGGTAATCTCACTATGAAAATAAAAATAGATAACAAAATAATTTCTTACGACTCTCCCGTTTTTGTTATCGCTGAAGCGGGTATAAATCATAATGGCCGGCTCGATCTGGCCTTGAAGCTGATAGATGCTGCTGCAGACGCCGGCGCTGATGCCGTTAAATTTCAAACCTTCCGAGCAGAACAAGTGTCGGTAGTGCTGGCAAAAATGGCTGATTATCAAAGACTAAATACTGGCAAAACAGAAAGCTTGTTAGAGATGGCGCGTAAATTGGAAATGCCAGAATATCATTGGCCGGCGCTGATCCAACATGCGAGAGAAAGAGGTATTATCTTTTTCTCCACGCCGCACGGCCATATTGAGTCTGCGGATTTACTTCAAAAATTAAAAATGCCGGCGTTTAAAATAAGTTCCGGAGATCTGACGAATATTCCTCTTCTTGAACATGTCGCTAGATTCAAAAAACCGGTTATTCTTAGCACCGGCATGGGCAACTTAAAAGAAATAAAAGAGGCGATTGCTGCGATTAAAAAAAACGGCAATCATAAGATAATCGTTCTTCACTGTACCACCAACTATCCATTGCCGCTGCAGGAAGTAAATCTGAAAGCTATGAAAACTTTAATGGAAAAATTAGATGTTTTGGTTGGATATTCTGATCATACTGAAGGCGGTTTGGTTCCAGTAGTAGCGGCTGCTCTAGGAGCATGTGTAATAGAAAAGCATTTAACTTTAGACAAGAACATGGAAGGTCCTGATCACAAGGCTTCTGCTGACCCATCAGAACTTAAGAATATTGTAGCAGCTGTAAAAAACATGCCGGTAATTATGGGGATACCTGCTAAAGTTCCCACAGTCGGTGAAAAGAAAACCATACCTTTAGTGAGAAGAAGCATTGTGGCCGCAATCGATATTCCCAAAGACACAAAGATAGAAATTGAAATGCTGACCATGAAAAGACCGGGTACCGGAATTGAGCCAAAATTTATGTATCGAGTTGTAGGAAAGAAAACCAAACATAAATTACGGAAAAACAGTATAATCAAATTTTCTGATTTAAAATGAAAACACAGTTGACTATTATCGTAACTGCTGTCGGTTCTCCTCCGGGCGTCAGTTTTATTAGAGAACTTAGAAAAAAAAAGGTGAGAATTATTGGAACAGATGCCGATTCCTTGTCGGCTGGTTTCCGTTTCTGTGATGGAAGTTATGTTATCCCCAGAGGTGATAATCCGGATTTTATAAAAGAAATTGTTAAGATAGCCAAAAAAGAAAAAGCGCAAGCGATTATTTCTGGTCCGGAAGAAGAATTACTGGTTTTGTCTAAAAACAAAAATAAGCTGGAAAAAATTGGTCTTTTGGTTTTAGCTCCAGACTTTGGTTCGGTTTCGATCTGTGCGGATAAAAAGAAGACGAGCCAATTTTTTGAAAAAATTGGGATACCAGCTCCGCGAATTTTTCATAACAAAGTCTCAGCAACTTTTCCTTGTATGGTAAAAGAGCGATTTGGCCGAGGTGGTAATGGGGTATTTAAAGTTCATGACAAAAATGAACTGAAATTCTATTTGAAAAAAGTCAAACAACCAATTATTCAAGAATTCATTGAAGGTGTCGAATATACTGTAGATATTTTGTCTGATTTAAGCGGGAAACCATTCTCTGTGATCCCAAGAATAAGAATTCAGACAGAATCAGGGATTTCTATTAAAGGAAAAACGGTTTACGACCGGCAGATTATTGATTACTGTGCCGTTATTGCAGAAAAACTTAAGTTAATCGGGCCAAGCTGTATTCAGTGTATAAAAAACAAAAAAGTTCTGAAATTTATTGAGATCAATACTCGATTTGGTGGAGGTTCAATCTTGTCTGCAAAAGCCGATCCGACGGTCATCCCCAACTTACTAAGAATAATAAAAAAAAAGAAACTGGTTAAAAGCAGTGGGTTTAAGAGAAATATTACGATGTTAAGGTATTTTTCAGAAATTTATGATTATCAACCATGAATGAAATTGTTAAAACAAACAAAATAAAAAAAATTGCCGTTGTAAGCGGAACCAGATCGGAATATGGCATTTTAAAACCTCTTTTGCTTGAAATAAACAAGCATAAAGATTTGGAATTGAAATTATTTATCACCGGTATGCATTTATTGAAAACCCATGGCCTGACAATAAATGAAGTGAAAAAAGATGGGTTTAAAATAGATGAAATAGTTAAAATGTACGATAACAATGAGGTTGATTATAGATACCACGGAAAAGCTTTAGGTGCGGGTATAGCAAATTTTACGAAATCTTTTTTTAAAATGAAACCCGATATTTTGGTAGTTTTGGGCGACAGACTAGAAGCTTTGGCTGCAGTCTTAGCTGCTGTTTCTTTAAGTATTCCGATTGCTCACATTCATGGAGGAGACAAAACAAACAGCGGACACATCGATGAAAGTATTAGACATTCAATATCCAAATTTGCTCATATCCATTTTCCGCCAACCAAACAATCAGAAGAAAGACTGAAAAAAATGGGCGAGGAACCTTGGAGAATATTCCGGGTCGGAGCTTTGGGTTTAGATAGTATAATTAATCAGCAAATATTTAATAAAGAAATTATGTTTAAAAAATTAGGGTTAGAACCCAAACAAAAAACCATCGTCTTACTTTTCCACCCGGTTATCTTGGAGGCCAAATCAATGGGTGCACAAATCAGGGAAATAATAAAAGCTCTCAAAGAAATTGGAGTTCAAACCGTGGTATTTTATCCTAATAACGACGAGGGAAGCAAATCAATTATTAGGGAGATAAAAAAACTTAAGACAGACTCGAATTTTAAGGTTTTAAAAAATCTTTCGCATCGAGAATACCTTAGTTTATTGAAACATGCCAATGTGTTGGTAGGTAATTCTAGCAGCGGTCTAATCGAAGCATTGGCTTTAGAATTAGCAGTCGTAAACGTAGGATCAAGAAATACCGGAAGGGAACATGGGGGAAATGTTATATTTACGCAAACCAAAAAAGATAAAATAAAAAAAACGATTGAAAAATTACTGCATAGTAAAAACCTTAAAAAGAAAATCAGAAACGAAAGAAATCAATTTGGCGATGGCCGGACTGCGGTCAAAATTGCAGATAAATTAAGTAAAATAAAAATTGACCAACAACTTTTGCGAAAGCAAATAACTTATTGATGAATATTCTGATCATAGCTCCCCATCCAGACGACGAGGTTCTGGGATGTGGGGGAACAATTAAAAAGTATGCAAGAAAAGGTCATAATGTCTATGTTTGTATTGTTACCAATGGCCACGTTCCGGAATGGCCCAAAGCAGCTATCGACAACAAATTGAAAGAAGTGAAAAAAGCGCACAAAATACTTGAGGTCAAGAAAACTTTTTTTCTAGATTTTCCAACAGTAAAACTGGATTCTGTTTTGCAAAAAGATCTCAATGTTGCGATTTTGAAAATTATCAGCAAAATAAAACCCAAGATTGTCTTCATTCCCCATTTTGGAGATCTGCATAAAGATCATCGGTTAATACATGAAGCGGCGCTTGTAGTTGCGAGACCGTTGGCCAGCAATTCCGTAAAAGAACTTTTTGCTTATGAGACACTTTCGGAAACGGAATGGGGTTTAATACCTTTTGTTTTTACCCCGACTGTTTATGAAAATGTTGAATCCACCATGAAGTACAAACTCGAAGCGATGGCGGCTTATGGCAGTGAATTAAGAGATTTTCCGCACCCACGATCACTAGAAACAATTGAGGCTCTTGCGAAAAAAAGGGGTTCCGAAGCAGGTTTCCGGCGGGCCGAAGCTTTTATGCCTATTAGATTAAAACGGAATTAATTTTTGAAATGTATGATTAAATCAATTGTTTTTGATCTAGACGATACTTTATACCCTGAAAGAGAATTCCGGCAGAGCGGTTTTGAGGCGGTTGCAGATTTTATTAATCAGCAGGGAAATTTTGGCGTAACTGCTAAAAAACTTTTGTCCTTGAATAAAAAATATCCAGGACGATGTTTTGACGCACTTATAGAAAGAGAAAAACTATCTATTTCTGCCGATACGCTGGTGGATATTTACAGAAATCATCAGCCCAGAATTACCCCCTTTCCTCACATAAAGCAGATTTTGGCTAAACTAAAGAGTAAATACGGGCTCAAGTTGGGATTATTGACTGACTATCATTATCGATCCCAGATTAACAAGCTTAAAGTATTAAAAATCGCAAAATTTTTTGACGCCTTGATTTTTACAGACCAGATTAATGCTCCTAAACCAAATAGTCTTGGTTTTGCTCTTGTGAAAAAAAAGTTTAAATGCAAAGACCTTGCTATTATTTACGTAGGGGATAATGAAAAGAAAGATTTTATCGGTGCACATAAAAGCGGATTTATTACGGTAAAATTTAACAATAAAAATGGATTTTATTCCAAAATCCGTTTAGGGCCAGCTAATCGGGCTAATTATGAAATTAACCGGCATCAAGAACTATTCGATATTATCGATCGTTTAAATGGTTTAAGTAAACCGAAATTAAAAATCAGTAAACAAAAATAGGGATGCTGTTTGTATGAGAAAGAATTCTAAAAAAATTAAAGATTTAATTATCATCGGCGCGGGAGAATTCGGACGCGAGGTTTATGCTTGGGCTAAACAATCTAAAGAGAACAACTCGCTATGGAAAATAAAGGGATTCCTAGATGACAATCGCAATGCTTTAGATAATTTTAAATATGATGCGAAAATAATATCAGGGGTAAGAGAATATAGTCCCAAGGCTGACGACCTGTTCATATGCGCAGTGGGTAATGTTAAGCTGAAGAAAAAATTGACTTCTTTAATTTTAAAAAAGGGGGGAAAATTTACAAATATCATTCATCCGACAGTTCTTATGGGAGAAAATGTCCGCTTGGGTGTCGGAATTGTTTTGTGCCCCTATGTAGTCATATCTTCTGATGCGATTTTGGAAAATTTTGTTCACGTTAATTTACATACCAGCATAGGCCATGATGCAAAAATAGGAAATTGGTGTTTTGTTGGAACAGGCTGTGCCTTGAACGGTTATTCTAAATTGGAAGATTCTGTATTTATTGCCGGTCACGTAATTATTTTGCCGTCCGGTTCCGTCGGAAAAGAAGCGGTAGTAGGAGCGGGAAGCGTAGTTGTAGGACGGGTCAAACCACGTATAACAGTATTCGGAATTCCAGCTAAACAGTTGCGTTTTCCCAAATCAATAAACAATAAATAATATGCACCATATCCATCATGTCGGGCGTGTGGTAAAAAATATTGCAGAAGAATTAAAATATTACCGCTCTCTTGGTTTTAAATGCACCAAATCCGTAAAAATAGATCGTTACCAAAAAGTAAAAGTAGGCCTTGTTGATTTAGGACAAGGAATTTTCTTAGAATTGCTTGAGCCACACGGAGCAAGAAGTCCTATTAATAATTTTCTTGCCAAAGGCGGCGGGTTGCACCATGTCTGTTATTCAGTGAAAAATCTAGCAGATGAGCTGCAAACGCTAAAAGGACGGGGGGTTGTTTTATCCAAACCTACGCCTTCTGTATTTAATGGCAGAAGAGTCTTTTTTTTCTACTCCCGCCAAGGCGAAATTATTGAATTCATAGAAAAATCCGATAAATAACAACCATGGACAAACCTAAAATTACAAACAATATTAGTGTTGGAGTCGATATGGAAAATACGGCCAGATTTCTTAATAAGAAGATAAATTCTCTTTTCTTAAAACGTATTTACACTCCTAAAGAATTGTGTTATTGCTTTAACAAACCGTACCCTCCCGAATCCCTTGCTGGTCGTTTTGCCGCCAAAGAATCGGTAAAAAAAGCATTGGCTACCTTTACTAAACAGCCGATTGACCATAGGGATATAGAAATTTTAAATAATGAATTTGATATGCCATTAATTTTCGTGAAACAAAAGCTTGGAAATAAATTCAGTTTTTCACTGAGTATTTCCCATACGGAAAATATGGCCATCGCATTTGTTGTTGCAACACAAAATAAATAAAACAATAATTAACTCAAAATTATGGCTACTAAAAATAAAAAAAACATTGAATCGGGCGTAAAAAAAGTTTTTCTTAAAATTTTTTCTTCGGAATTAAAAGGAGGATCCTTTAATTTTGATAGAAAACAAGACAAATTTCAAAATTGGGATTCTTTTTCCCACATGGAATTGGTGGCTGAAATAGAAAATGAGTTTGGCGTCAATTTAGAAATGGAAGAAATAATCTCGATTCGGTCTCCTCAAGATTTCGTGGATTTAATTAAGCGCAAAAAGAAATTATGATTCTTTCAACTGTCTTATCTTTTTTAGAAATACCAGCTGTCTCTTTCCCTGATAAGACAGCTCTTGTGTTTGGCAAAAAGCGCATGACCTATAAGGAATTATTGATTGCTTCTAAAAAGATTGCCGTTTTCTTATCTTCTCGCGGCAAAAAAGACGGATCCGTAGCTATTTTTATGGAAAATTGTCTCGATTGGCTGGTTACTTACTTTGGAATAATGGCAAGCGGGATGACCTGTGTTCCATTGAGCCTGCGCTCGTCGGACGAAAATCTTATTTCTCAAATTGTTCTTTCCGATACTAAGTTTGTGGTTGTTTCTAAAAAATTTCTTCCGCGTTGGAATCAATTGATCGGTCAATTTAAAAATCCGCCCAAGGTCATTGAGTTTAATACGATACGCACACCATCCGACAAGGCACTCAAATTAAAATCTCAAACTCCCAAATTTCCTCTTATTCTTTTTACATCCGGTACGACATCTTTGCAAAAAGCGATCCGTCTTCCTCAAAAAGTAGTTTTGGCTGCTGCCAGAAATATAATTGATTATCTCAAACTAGATTATGATGACATTTATTATGCTATGCTTCCTTTTTATCATTCTTTCGGTTTGGGCAATGTGCATGTCGTTTTAGCTATGGGTGGGACAGTGGTTATTGGCGATGCTGGCACAGATTTAAAAAAAGTTTTGCGCGATATTGTTAAATATCGTGTTACATTCTGGGCAGCGACCCCTTATACTTTAAAAATTGCTGCCGGCCACCTTCTAAAAGACCTGTCTCGAACCGGTAAATATTTACGAAAAATATGTACCAATACGGGGCCCATGCCTTCCGAAATAACAAAAATAATTTTGAATTATTTACCCGGAACGCAATTTTTTACTTATTATGGCCTGACAGAAGCCTCTCGAACTTCTTTTATTCATTATAATTTGTACCCCGATAAACTCGAATCGGTGGGGAAGCCTTCTCCCAATGTTTCTATTTGTGTCGTTGATGACGAAAATAAATCCTTATCCCCCAAACGAATCGGAGAAATCTGCATTAAAGGACCTCATGTTGCCGGTCCATTGCGCAATGGATGGTTTTATACCGGTGATATGGGCTATTTTGACGAAGATGGTTTTCTCTATGTAATAGGACGGAAAAACGATGTAGTGGATATTGGTGGAGAAAAATTTTCGCTAGAAGAGGTAGATAAAGCTCTTCTGTCCCATAAAGGCATTAAAGATGCGGCATCTTTTCTGGTCAAACATCCGCGTATGGATTTTATTGTTGGTTGTGCGGTACCAGCTTTGGTTCCAAATATCAACGAGAAGAGTTTACAAGCTGAACTTTTGGCAATTTGTAAAAAAAAGTTAGGCCGTCATCAACTGCCAGCAAAAATTATGTTCTTAGATTCTATTCCGAGAACTGATAATGGAAAAACAAGAAGAAATTTTTTACAAGAAAAATATGCCGGATAATTATTTTGAAAAAATTATTCCAGAACATGACATGAAGTTCGCTTTTATGCGGAAGTCTTTTATGCCCAAGATGGTTATTGCGGGCAATCTTTTTGAGTACACAAAAACTGTCCAATTTTTTATATCTTTCTGTATTGTTTCGCAAACGGCAGCTAAGAAATTTGTAAAACAACTTAGATCAGAACCTTTTTCGGGGGGAATCGTAATTAAAAATTACAGAGAACCGACGGAACAGCTTGTAAAACGGCTGATTAAAAAATGTACACCCGGTAAATATGACGTATTGGTCGGAATTGGCGGCGGTTCGGTTTTAGATTTGATAAAAATTATTAAAAAAGAGCGCAATCTCCCGCTTATTGTAGCGCCGACCACTCCTTCCAGCGGTTCTGAAACAACGCCGTATGCCCTTGTAGTAAACGAAAAAACAAAATCCAAAATGCTGGTCAGATCTGTTTGTTTAGTGCCGGATGTAGTTATCTTAGACACTTCTTTTTTGGAAACTATTTCCATACAACAGATGGGATATTTTTTGTTTGATATTTTGGGACATTGTGTCGAAGGATTGGTTTCAAAAATGTCGACGGTTTTTTCAGATTCTTTTGCTCAAAAAGGA
>CAZZGH010000005.1:0-22992 GCA_964653875.1 uncultured Candidatus Saccharibacteria bacterium | reverse complement strand
CCATATAAAGAGCTCCAACTGAAAGAGCAACGAGGAGAAGAATAAAAGCGACAATTAAGCCCACAAGGAAAAAACGCAATTTAGGAATTTTCATGTTTTCTCCATTAAAAACCTTACCTATGTTAGAAGAAATAAAAAACATCGTCAAGGGAGAGATCAGTTCAAACGAAAAAGAACTTGTTTTATTCAGTCACGATGCCAGCATTTTTGAAATCCATCCTCAATTGGTGGTTAGGCCGAAGGATACGGATGATATAAAAAATCTGGTTAGATGGGTCGCGGATAAAAAGAATTCTAATTTGGAGGGTGCCCCTTCACATATGGAGCTATCTCTAACGGCTCGCTCCGGGGGGACAGATATGACCGGCGGGGTTTTAAATGATTCTATTATTTTAGATTTTACCGCTCATTTCAACCGGATATTGGAAATTGGAGACGGCTATGCCGTAACTGAACCGGGAGTTTTTTATCGGGATTTTGAAAAGGAAACCCTGAAAAAAAATTTATTACTGCCTTCTTATCCAGCTTCTCGTGATACTTGTACTGTGGGCGGAATGGTGGCTAACGACTCCGGAGGGGAAAAATCCTTACGTTATGGAAAAACGGAAAATTATGTTCTGGAGCTTAATGTTGTTTTGAGCGACGGAAATGAATATGTATTTAAGGCATTGAGCTTGAACGAACTGGAACAAAAAAAAGCTCAAGATAATTTTGAAGGCGAAATTTACCGCCAAATGCACAACTTGGTGGAATCAAACTATGAACTTATCCAGAAGGCTAAACCTGATGTGTCTAAAAACTCGGCTGGTTATTTGCTGTGGAACATATGGGACAAGAAGAAATTTGATTTGGCGCAATTATTTATTGGAGCCCAGGGTACTTTGGGGCTGATCACAGAAATTAAATTTCAGCTGATAAAACCAAAGAATTATTCAAAATTATTAATTATATTTTTGAAAGACCCGAATTCTTTAGGCGAATTAGTGAATCTGGTTAACAAAAATGAACCGGAAAGTTTTGAGTCTTACGATGATCATACATTTAAATTGACCTTTAAAATATTTCCGGACTTAATTAAAAAGATGGGATTTGGGGCAATGTTCAGATTTTTGCCCGATGCATGGATGATTTTAACGGGCGGCATTCCTAAGTTATTTATATTAGTAGAATTTTCAGGTAATAATGAAGACGAGCTAAATACGAAATTAGAAAACTGCCGCAAAGAAGTTGTAGGCAGACTCCATTTAAAAACTAGGGTGGCCCGAAATTTCGCAGATGCCCAGAAGTACTGGATAATAAGAAGAGAGAGTTTTAACTTATTGAGAAAACATGTGAAAGGCAAAAAAACAGTGCCTTTTATCGATGACCTGATAGTCCAGCCAGAGTATTTGCCTGAATTTTTGCCTAAACTTAACGCAATCTTGGATCAGTATAAAAATAATATGATCTATACGATTGCCGGTCATCCCGGAGACGGAAACTTTCACATTATTCCTTTGATGGATCTGTCTGATGATAAAACCAAACAAATTATTCCAGAACTTTCAGAAAAAGTTTATGGTTTAGTCTTAGAATACCGAGGTTCGATTACGGCCGAGCATAATGACGGACTTATTCGCACGCCGTATCTTAAAAAAATGTACGGTCCGGAGGTTTATAAACTATTTGAAAAGACAAAACAAATTTTTGATCCTCAAAATGTGTTTAATCCAAGAAAAAAAGTAGGTTTGGACATAAATTATGCGATGGAACATCTAAGAAAAAATTTCTAATTTTTAATTACTAATTTCTAAAAATTATGGTTGAAATTATTCCAGCGATACTCGCTAAAACTTCCAAAGAATTTGAAGAGATGATTAAAATAGTTGAGCCCTTCGTAGACAGGGTGCATTTAGATATCGGAGATGGCGATTTTGTTTCGACAAAGACGATTTCCGGATTCGAAGAACTGGTCAAGGTGGAAACTAAAGTTAAATTTGACGTTCACTTAATGATTTCTCGGCCTGAAGATCAGATGTATTTTTGGTATAAAACCAAAGCCGACAGGTTTTTTATTCATGCTGAAACCGATCATGGCCACAGCAACTTGATAAACCAGATACATCTTAATGGCAGAGAAGTTGGTTTAGTTTTGAATCCTGAAACTCAAGTCGAGAAAATCTCGGAATTGATACAAGACATGGATTTTATTCAATTTATGACCGTACACCCCGGAGCTTATGGAGGAGAATTTGTTGAGAGCGTGATAAGTAAAATATTGGAATTTCATGGCCAATATCCCAATGTCCCTATTTTTGTTGACGGCGGAGTTAATCCGGAAACCGCACTGCATCTTATTGCTGTTGGAGCAACAACTCTTGTTGTGGGAAGTTATGTGGTTGGTTCCAACGATGTGGGTAAGGCAATTGAAGAATTGAAGAAAATGGGGAATAATATATAGCATGTATGATATTATCGCTATCGGTTCGGCAACTCGGGATGTTCTTATTAATACTGACGATTTTCGGTCATTGGATACAGTAGACTTTTCTATCGGCAAAGCTCTTTGTTTTTCTTTGGGTTCAAAAATGGAGATCAAAAAAATCGTGTTTGCTTCTGGGGGCGGGGGAACCAATGCGGCGGTTACTTTTGCCAGGCAAGGATTATCTACGGCCTGTATCGGGGCAATTGGCAACGATTTAAACGGCCAAGAAGTTTTAAACGAGCTGAACAGAGAAGGGATCGAGACTAAATATTTTCAAAGACATGATGACGATTTTACCGCTTACTCGGTAATTTTGGTTGATTCTTCGGGAGAAAGAACGATCCTGTCTTACAAAGGAGAGGGCCAGCATTTCGACGTGTTAAGGGTGCCCCTTAACGAGCTGGAGACAAAATGGCTGTTTTTAGACAGTTTGGGCGGGCATTACGACTTGCTGGAGAAAACTGTTAACTGGGCGGTTGCCAATAATGTAAAACTCGCGACCAATCCCGGAGGGAAAGAGCTGGGGCATGGGCTGGAAAAACTAAAGCCATTACTGAAGAATTTTTCAATAGTTATAATGAATCAGGAGGAAGCGTCAGATTTGGCGGGGATTGATTACAAAGAAGAGGAAAAGATTTTTAAATTTATGGACGAAATTATCGGGGGCATGTTTGTGATGACCAAGGGACCTGAAGGAGTTGTGGTTTCTGATGGAAAAAATATCTATAAAGCCGGAGTTCCGGATTCTCCGATTGTTGAGAGAACGGGAGCCGGCGATGCTTTTTCATCAGGATTTATTACAGAATACTTCTGTTCAGGTGACATAACACAGGCAATCCAATTTGCTACGGCCAATGCTTCATCGGTTGTGACTCAGTATGGAAGCAAAGCAGGAATCTTGAAAAAAGACGACTGGGGTCCGTGGCCATTGGTCAAAGTTGAGCAGACTCAACTTTGACCATGCTTAAACATTTAAATATTTAAATATAACCAAATGCTTGAACCGTATAAAAAACTTGCGGCATTATTGAGAACCACCCCCGAAGTGCTTTATGAATTGGACGGGAAGATGAGTAAAATTACCGGTCAAGACAGGGTTATGGAAACTATTGCAAATAAGAATGATGCTTTGGTTTCGAGAATTTTAACAGGACTGTCTTTAACACGAAATTCAATGGCCGAGGAAGTTTATAATGCCTTGATCCGACGTTTGGTTGATTTAGACCAAAATCTATTTGAATTACTGGATAAGCCCGATCTTTCCAAAATGTCTGTTACTTGCGGAAAGCTTTGTGAAACGGCTTTAAGATTATTTTCTCCGCCAAAGGGAATGTTCATCAAAAAGGAAAAAGTTGCCGAATTGCTGGACAAATATCGACCGGATAATCTGTTGAATTATTTTGGATATTCAAATGCCAAAGAACTTTTAGATAAAGAAGGGTTTGCGTCGGTGGTTAGTGCTTTAAGGTTTACACAAAACACTGACTGGATGCACAAATTTTTTGATGTTGCTTATAACGAATTGAAGCCTGAAGATTTTGAAGAAAGAGATGTGGAATTGAAGGTGTTGGAAACAAAGTGGCTTGCTGTGGCTGAAAAATTTCTTGAAAAAAAGTACCACAACATTAGTCATCTCAAAGAATACGGCGTTATTTTTGTGATTCCTTTGCCTATTGATACTGCCGGCGAGACGTTAAGAATGTTTACCTTGATTATGCATTATTTACATGAAGTACCCTTCTATTCGGACTTATTTCGTAAATTCATGAAAGACCCTGACTTTGTAGATAAATTTAAGTCGCTTTTGAGGGGTGACGTATTGGATAAAAGGATTGAGAGCGAAAAGCCTGTCTGGCGTGTAGTTCAGACATATTTGGCCAAAGACAATGAAGAGGACTATAGATTGTTTGAACCTCATGTAAATCCGGAAGCGGAACATTGGCTTAAAGTTTCGGAAGATTTGGAGCGGTTGGGAAGAATGTTGCCGGGAGATGGCAAAATCGGCTTGGGATTCTGGACGGGCTTGGATTATGTCGGCGATTTCTTTAAAGATCAGAATGGAAAAGAACAACTGGTCAGCTTTGATTTAACCGATTTGATAATGTCTTTAGTTAAAAAAGGGCAAATTAAATATCTCTACCATCAGCAGGAAGCATTGTGGAATAAAATATTTTCAGAATATCTCGGTCGGGAAAGAATGAACCAATTGATCGAAGAGAATTTAATAAGCGGATTTATTAAGCTATAATTTTAAAGCTCAAATTTTAAATTTAAAAATGACTGATTTAAAATTAAAAATTAAAAATTTGAAATTCTTTTTAAGCGAAGCGAGAAAAGACGGATATGCCATAGGGCATTTTAATTTTGCCACAGAAGATGTTTTGAAAGGTATAGTTGAGGCCTCTCGTGATGCGGGGGCTCCGGCAGTAATGGTCGGTACATCAGAGGGCGAAGCCGGTTTTGTGGGAATGAAAGAAGCGGCTGCTTTAGTCAGAGCAATAAGAGAGGATTTAAATTATCCAGTTTTTCTTAATGCCGACCATTTTAAATCGTTTGATAAATGCAGAGAAGCTATTGACGCCGGATATGACTCTGTAATTATAGATGCATCAAAACTGCCTTATGAAGAAAATATTGCCTTGACCAAACAAGTTGTCGATTATTGCCATTCGGTTAATCCTGATATTTCTGTTGAGGGAGAACTTGGATATTTGCGCGGTTCTTCAGAGGTCCAGACAAAAATTGAAATAAGTTCTGCCGATTATTCAAAACCGGAAGAAGTGGCGGATTTTGTTTCGCAAACGGGGGTTGATAGGATGGCCGTGGTTTTCGGAAACATTCACGGCATAGTTACTGACCAAGAAGAAAAGTTGGATATAAAGCATTTTTCAAAGATAGTCGCTGTCGCCGTAGCAGGGGCATCCTGCTACGACAGGATGCCCCTGCTATACTTCGTCTTACATGGGGCGTCAGGATTAAAAGATGAGGACGTGGTTGCCGCAATCAAGGCAGGGATAACTAATGTTCATTTTAATACTGAACTTCGGGTTGTTTACCGCAATGAAATTGATAGACAATTCCACGCAAATCCCAACGAAACTACGCCCTACAAATACCTCGGTCCTGCCGTGGACGAGGTCAAAAAACTTGTTGCCGCCAAAATTCGCCTCTTCATGGGAAAATAAGCTTTGCTCCTCCCCATTCTCGACCTACTGCTTACGACTCCGTCATCTTCGGACAAATGCTTAAATTAACTCTCAATTTGCTTAACAAATTTGGTTACCTCGTCGTAAACTCCGACCCAAATTTGTTGAGTTAACTGAATTATTAGTTAATTCAAGCATTGTGTTACCCTCGATGCAGACGGTCTTTAAACGAGAAGGGGCTGCGCTATTTTTTGACGGATTGACTTCTCTCTCGTTTTTGATAAGATATGTTCAGATTTCCTTGTTCATTAACAGGAGAAACCGATGGCTAACATGAAACTAAGCCGGCAAGCATTGATTGCTCTTCAGCAGATGATGGGGGAAGAGGGCTCTGTATTTAACAGAAATCTTTTTCTAAGACATTGGACAGGATATCCGGGACCAGAATCATGTAGCATTTTTCCTGATAAGTCGGTGAGCGTGGGAGTGTTTAAAGAGTTAAAGAAAACCAAGGTCATATCGATTCATTGTGAGGGTCATCACGAAACTTGGACATTGAATAATACCGGTCGGAAGGCTTTGAAAGACGCCGGTATGGAAACAAAACCAGGCAAGCTTACCAGAGACGATATTCAGTGGCTGATGGGTATCGGTTATTATGCTCAATAATTTTTATTAAAAATATGCCGACTAACTAGTCGGCTTTTTTTAAAAAGTTAAGAGCGACCAGCCACATATCTAAAACTAAAAAGCGAAACCCTAATCCATTAGAGGGACTTACGGAGTTCGGCGGAACGAGTACGAGGAAAAATTCCAGTAGGAATTTATTCCGTGCCCGAGAATGGGTTAGGGTTGAGCGACCTCTTGATTTTAAATAAAAATTGAAGTATTATAACTAAGCTAAATAGCATGGCCATCAAACAGCAAAAAATAGAACTAAACGCCCAAAAGAGGGAAGTCATCGGAAGCGGGCTGAATGCCTTAAGAAAATCCGGATATATACCGGCGATTTTATATGGTAAAAACCAGGAATCTATTCCTCTCCAAATTTCCGCTAAGGATTTTTGCAAGGCATTCGAATCAGCCGGAGAATCAACCCTTATTTTTATTAATGTAAGCGGTCAGACCTATCCTACAATTATTCACGACATCGCTAGGGATGCGGTAAGCGACGATATCTTGCACGCCGATTTTTATAAAGTTCGTCTGGATGAGAAAATTAAAGCTAAAGTCGCCGTTGTTTTTCAGGGTGAATCACTGGCGGTTAAAGACTTCGGAGGCATATTTGTAAGAAATATCAATGAACTGGAGATAGAAGCTCTTCCGCAGGATTTGCCACACGAGATAGTCGTAGATATATCTTCATTGAAAAATATCGGAGACCAGATATTGGTCAAAAATTTAAAATTGGATTCTAAATTGAAAGTAGTTGCCGAACCCGAGGAAATAGTTGCTACCGCCCAAGAACCAATGTCGGAAGAAGAGCTTGAAAAGGCCTTGGAAGCTCCGACCACGACCGTTGAAGATGTTGAGGTTATTAAGAAAGAAAAAGAAGAAGAAGTTCCGGAAGAAAGCGAAGCCACCGAAGGCGAGCCCCGCCAAGGGCGGGAGAAACCAGCGCCATTACCTCAAGAGAAGAAAGAAGAATAATAAACAGACCCAAAGCAAAACAAAGAGTGGTAATCCATTGGCGGAGAGCCACTTTTTTAGTTTACCTCCCCAACCCGGATTAGATTTGAAAATTGGGCTTCTTACGTCAAAGTTATCCACAGATTTAGCAATAACGACATTCAGTGTCGTTATTGATTAGATAATGCGTCTACAACTGGGTCAAGATTTCCGTTCAATATCTTGTCTATATTTCCCCAGCTTTTCTTTATTCGATGGTCGGTTATCCTGTCCTGGGGAAAATTGTAAGTTCTTATTTTCTCTGCCCGGTCGCCGGTGCCGATTTGTTTTCGACGTTCCTCGGTGATATTGCCGGTTTCTTCAATTTTCTTTATTTCTAAAAGTTTAGCTCTTAAAATACCCATGGCTTTGTCTCGGTTTCTTTGCTGATTTCTCTCTTGTCTTGAAGATACAACTATTCCCGAAGGTTTGTGTAAAATTCTGACGGCGGTTTCTACTTTATTTACATTCTGTCCTCCCGGTCCGCCGGCACGGGAAAAGGTAATTTCAAGTTCGTCGGGATGGATTTGAAGTTCGTTTTCGCTTGCTTTAGCAAGCACAGCTACTGTGGCGGTGGATGTATGAACTCTGCCACTCTTCTCGGTTTTGGGGACTCTTTGCACTCTATGAACTCCTGATTCGTTTTTTATTTTTGCAAAAGCGCCTTCTCCTTTTAATTCAAAAACAACAGATTTAAATCCGCCGATGCTTGTCTCATTTGAATCTATAACCTCAAAACCCCAACCTTTGAGGGCGGCGTATTTTTTGTACATATTAAAAAGAGTGGAAGCGAAAAGACCGGCTTCATCTCCGCCGGTGCCGGCTCTTATTTCAACTATTGCCTCGTTGTTGTCTCGGAGGGGTTTTCCTGGCGGTGCGAAGCCCGCCGAGGAACTCTGTGGGTTACGAGGTTTTGGCTGATTTTGATAGGGGACGTAATTCATTACTTGGCCTTTTTCTTTGGAGAGGACTTCAAGGCAGTTTTTTCCATGCGCTTTTTGAACTTTTCAACACGGCCTCTGGTGTCTAAAATCTTTTCCGTACCAGTATAGAAAGGATGGCATTTAGAACAAATGCCCGTGTTAATTTCCGGCATTGTAGAGCCGGTTGTCCAAGTATTGCCGCAAGCGCATTTCACCTTTGCGTTGGGATAATAAGTCGGGTGTATTCCTTGTTTCATGATAGTTAGATTACTCTACAACTTTGTAAAAGTCAAAGCTCTGCCCGACACCTTATTTCAGCCCGTTACGCCAATTCCAGCGATTGGCTCCACTTGTCCTCACGACGGCGGGTTCTTCTGTCGTCTCATGCTTTGAATTAGATTGGTCATGCTCATTTGATAGAAAGCCTAAACCTTGAATATGTTTTATAGCCTACTCCTTCAGAACACCAAGCCCGCCTGTTGCGGGTCTGAAATAAGATGCCGGGCTACGCTTGAGTTTGAAACATTGACACGACCTGAACTATTTTGTAATCTGTTTTTAGTATATTCAGTGTTTGGGGGCTTGAAATGGCGAACACAAAAGGTTTGAAGGAGGGTGATTTCGTATACATCACAAATGAAGCTGCATCAGAATTGCCACATCTTAAAGAAAGAATGTGGAAGGGTGGGATGATTAAAAAAATCGAAGGAGAAGTTGCAGAAGTTCACGTGACAACGGTAGAAAGAATTCATGTCTCTAAAATAACTACCAGTGATAATGCCTATGACCCGATTGTTTAAACTCTGATTGCCGACTTATGTCGGCTTTTTTGTTTTAATAATTGTTGGCGAAACGAAAACCCGCCCATTTCAGACCGATTGGTTTCAAACAGGTCGGAAATGGGTGGGGTTGAGTTGAATGCTTGATTATTAAACCAATTTTTGGTAATATTGTTCTCATGCAAGAAATACAAACACAAGTGCCGTATGAGGACATGTTGAAGGCGGGTATGCATTTTGGCCGAAAAAAGACCGTATTTAACCCCCTGATGTCCAGGTATGTTTTTACTGTCCGTGATGGGATATGTATTATTGACCTTTTAAAAACCCAGGCTCAATTAAAAAACAGCATTGAATTTTTGAGGTCAATTATAGACAAAAAAGGGTTGATATTATTTGTTGCTCTTACCAAGCAATCGGTGGATTCCACCAAAGACTTGGCGGAGGCGTTAAATATGCCTTATGTTTTGGATAGATGGTTGGGTGGGACGCTTACCAACTACAAAGTGATAAATTCAAGAGTAAAAAAACTTGAAGAATTGGAGAAGGCGACCAAATCCGGTGAACTTGATAAATACACCAAGAAAGAAAGAATAATGTTCAATAAAGAACTTCAGAAAATGTCCGTTCATTTTGAAGGTTTAAAGAAATTGATCCGAATGCCAGATGTGGTCTTTGTTTCATCTCTTAAGGAGAGCGCTTTACCGGTCAAGGAGGCCAAGAGAATGGGTATTAAAACTTTAGGGATAGCCAACACTGACTCTAATCCGGATGATGTGGATTACGTAATTCCGGCCAACGATCGTTCCAAAAAATCAGTAGATTTAATTATAGGGACAATTAAGAACGAATTAATATCCGGCAAATAAATTATTAGTGGCCAAAAAGTAATGAGCAAACAAACTGATGTAGAAAAAGTAAAGCATTTGCGGGAAAGCACGGGTCTTTCTTTTAATGAAATCAAAAAAGCCCTTGATGAGGCCGGAGGAGATGAAACGAAAGCCATAGAAATTTTAAGAATCCGTGGAGTTAAAATGGCTGAGAAGAAATTTTCCCGTGAAGTGAAAGAAGGCGTGATTGCCTCTTATGTCCATGCCACCAAAAAACTTGGTTCGATGATTGAGCTTCTTTGTGAAACAGATTTTGTTGCCAGAAATGTTGAGTTTCAAAATTTAGCTCATGAAATTGCCATGCATGTTGCCGCTATGAAACCCGGAAGTGCTGACGAACTTTTAGGGCAGCCCTATGTTAAAAATCAAGACATGACCATAAAGGATCTCATTAATAGTTGTGTGGCTAAATTGGGAGAAAACATCCAGATAGGTCGGTTTGAAATATTTCAAATTTAAATTTTCTCAATTTCAAAATTTAATCATTAGAAATTGATTAGAAATTAGAAATTAGAAATTAGAAATTTGTTCATCCTTATTCCCCTCGTGTTGATATTGGCGTCTATTGTGGGAATTTCAGTCATTATTTTCCGCAAGATGCCATATCTAAATAAACTTACCCCTGAAACTCATCTTTCCACGCAAACAGGCGCTGTGGGCGACATTTTAACCGATTTATTTCCGGAATTTTCAGAAAGATTTAAAAGTTTAAAATTTAAAGAATATAGTAATCTATGGCTTGTAGAACTTGAAAAGTTTCTCCGAAAATTGCGAGTTGTTTCATTGAAAATAGATAGGATATCTGATTCATGGATAAAGAAAATAAGGAGAGGCAATGGTTTTGGGGCGATAACTTCCGTTGTTTCAGATCAAACAGAAACTTCAATTAGCAAAATTCAACCTTCTCCCAAAACGACTTTGGAGGATATGAAAAGAGAAGAGCAGAGACTGATCATTGAAATAGCAAAAAACCCCAAGGACTCCAAATTGTATGAAGTTCTCGGCGATCTCTATGTAAAGATGAATAGTTTTTCTGATGCTAAAGAATCATTTGAGGCAGCAATAGAACTAAGCCCAAACAACGAGGAGTTAAAGAAAAAACTCTCTCTGGTGCTCGAAAAACTCGTTACTTAAAAGTATCCAGAAGTTCTATTCTTATCGCCAGCTTAGAACAAAAGCATCATCGTGTAATACCGTTTTTAACTGGGTTTTAACTTTGGTATATGTTATGATTTGTATATGCCAGCGTAGCTCAACTGGAAGAGCAGTCGCTTTGTAAGCGAAAGATTTTGTGGGTTCGAATCCCACCGCTGGCTCTGTGCTTTACGATTTTTATAGCTCAAGAGAATATAAAAGGAAACAAAGTATGATGATGAAAGCCGCTTGGAGAAGAGGGGATTTTAACTTCTGTATAAAGAAAGAAAATAGAAAATGTAAACGTGATGATTGTGATAATGTTTTTGTTGTTAAACCTAGTGACTCAAAAGTTTTTTGTTCGCAATCTTGTGCGGCTGTAGTTAATAATACAGGACGGCGTAGACGTAAAGTTACAAACTGTTTAAATTGTGGCAAAGAAACTCCGCGCTCTACTTATAAATATTGCTGTAATGCTTGTCAGCAAACTTATCAACACAATGTCTATATATATCGGTGGAAAGAAGGCAAAGAAAGTGGATTAAATCAAAATTTAGGAATAGTTTCTAGAAATGTTAAAAGATATTTGAGAGAGAAATATAATGATAGATGTTGTTTGTGTGGTTGGTCAAAAGTCCATCCTAAAACTGGCACGGTACCTCTGGTTGCCGATCACATTGATGGTAATTGGAAAAATAACAAGGAAGAGAATTTAAGATTATTGTGCTCTAATTGTGACTCATTGACCTTCACTTATAAAAATCTTAATCGTGGCAAAGGAAGAGAAACTAGAATGCAAAGAATAAAATTAAGATCCAAAGCACAAGCTGATTGAAAAATCCGGAAAAAATTGATAAAGTAAATGTAAAAATGGGCAGGTACGGAAGTAGTCAAACCGGGCACGCTGTAAACGTGCTGGCCGTGTGCCTTCGGGGGTGCAAATCCCTCCCTGCCCACAAATGATCAAAAAACAGGGTTCAAAATATGTGGTTGTGGCCGAAAGCGGCCGGCGCATGGGAGAATATAAAACCAAAGCCGAAGCAAAGAAGCGGCTCCAGCAGATAGAGTTTTTTAAACACTTAAAATCCGGTTCCGGGTTAAAATTGAAGTTAAAAAAGAAGCCGTTGTTAAAAAGGTAAAAACATGGTAGAGTAAATGCCGTTGTAGCTCAGTGGTAGAGCAACTCCATGGTAAGGAGTAGGTCGTCGGTTCAATCCCGACCAACGGCTCCAGATAAATTAAATTTTAGAACGCAGCTGGCTTGGCAAAATTCGAGGCAAAACCGAGCATTGAAGCGAGACATAGTGAACTATGTTGAGCGAGAAGCGGAGGTTTTAACGAAGAAGTTTGCCAAGAGCGTCCTCGCCATAGTTTAGGCGAGAGCGGCCGGCAAGTTTATATATGCCACAGGATAATTTACTAAGAATGAAGTGTACGGTTTGCAAGCAAGCCAACTATTATACTTCCAAAAACAAGAAATTAGTCGAAAGGAAGCTTGAGTACAAGAAGTTTTGTAAATGGTGCAAGAAACATACTCCACATAAAGAAGCTAGAATAACAGGATAAGGCCTCGAAAATTTTAAGATATTATGATAAAATCAGCTATAGCTGATTTTATCATAATGGGGGCATAGGCTAATGGTAAACTGCTTCTCTCCAAAAGAAGATTTCCAGGTTCAAGTCCTGGTGCCCCCGCCTTCGCCCGCCGAAGCGGGCTACGGCGGGTAATGCCCGCTAGTAGACCGCGAAGGAGGGAGTCAACACTTTTTACTTGTAGTGAGCGTGGTTGAACTACTTGTAGTGAGTTTATCGAACTATCGAGGGACCGACTTGCCCTCCGTAGCTTTAGCGAAGGAGGGGATACCTCGAAAACAATGCAAAACTAAAAAACGCCCTTCGACAAGCTCGGGACGATTTTTAATTTTCTAGGATGATCTTTTTATTTGTGAGTTTAAGCCGGCTTTTGATATTGGCCGGAAGCTCTCTTTTCTCAATCATACTGCCTTCTTTGAGAAGATATTTAGCATAATTTTAATATCAATTTCTTGTTGTTCGGTTACTGCATCTCGTCTGATATCTACAACTTCAAGCCCGTCTCGTTCAGCTAAGTCCAGATGCTCTAGTTGGCAAGTTTTTGTGGTATGAACTGGATATTTTAGATATTTTCTGCTAATTTTATAATACCGCTATGGAAACTTTATTGGAAAAACCAGAAATAAAACAACCAGAATTTCAAGAACAAGAAATCTCCCCTGAAAAGAGGGCACAATTTGAGGATGTTTTGAAAGACGTAATTGCCAAGCATGGCATGTTCTTTAAAGATCAGGCCAGTTGGGGAGAAATTCATAAACATTGGAAGTCTTGGAGTTTTTGGACAAAGAAAGGATTTGTTGAGGCAAGAAAATATTGGATTGTAATGAAACAGGAGGGTGAACTATTTAATAAGTTTATCACTGATAAAATACAGGCTTATTTGGAAGGTGACCTTGAGAGTCTTGGTTATCGTGGATACAGTTTGCTTTATGTTTATGCTGGTTTGAATGGCACCGTAGATTACAAATTTTATGCCAAGATGCTGGGCCATAAGGCCGTATGGGGAGATAATGATGGAAGTTCGATGCATGAGTTATTGAATCTTATAGGAGAATCGAAGGATGAGGCAGCGGTTAGATCTGTAATCGACTATATTAATCATGTTGTGTCTCCAGAATATAAACGGAAACCATGGATAGAGAGTGACCTTGGTTATGCTACATCAACATTATTTAAAATTCTTGGTAAGACTGGAGTTTTTGTTCTCCTTGAAGAATTGGCTGAAAAAGATCAAACCTTGAAGGGCTGGGTAGAAAAGAAAAAATTAAGTATAGATTATCTGTATATGTCGCATGAGGAGGCAGAGGCAAAATATCCACCCGAGAAATTCGACCTCGCCACAGAAAGTAATCGCTTGGCAATACTAGAAAAAGAGGTTGCAGAACTTGAAGAAATCGAGAAAAACAAACCACCCAAAAAACACAAAATGAGTCCCGATTATTTTGGCTCATCATTTGATAGACTGGATAGGGATAGGGACGAAAAAGAAGATGATTGGGCCTTACCTTCTTTCAAACTAAAACCTGAGCAAATAAGTACCCAAGAGTCATTGCTGGATGATAATGCAAAAAAATGGGAACGAGGCAGGCTTTTAAATCTATATGGACGATTCAAGCCAAAGGCTGAAAAGCCAATAGGCATGACGACTGGTAATTATCTGGACGGTATTACGGCTAACCTACATACTGGAACTTCTAACCCAGATCACTACCTCAATATTTTAAATGGAGTTATTGATAAAGAAAATATAAGAAAGGAAGGCGAAGAACTGCCAACCTTGAAAGAAGTTGAGGAAGCATATCAAGTAGTCGCAGTGGCTTTTGCCAGAGGTTTATCGCTGGGAATTCTCGAAAGAAGAGTTGATGATGCCATATCAGAAATTGATAGAGCCAAGGATTTTATAGGTAGTTGTGCGGAAAAATTTGATGATCCGACTCAAATCAGTTTCCTATTATCTTTAACGGATCAATTGGGCCAACTTCAGGTTTTTCTTTCGAAACAATCGGTAGTACCGCCAGAGATTCCAGAAAGCGCTAATTCTTTTCTTATTACCCATCCTTCTACCAAGAGAGTTCGCGAGGTTGCTGATTTCCGAGATCTGCTTGCTGAAAAAATTAAGTGGTATATCGCTAACGATCTCCATCACAATCTCCAGTCTATCCAATTAAAAATTGAGAACGTAGGGACTGAAGATGAAAAAATAGTGCCTGTCAGTGGACCATCATTTGGCCGTCTAAAAAGTATAATTGAGGAATACAAAAGAGGCATTGAACTCTACAAAAAAGTTGAACAATCAGACGTGCCTGTATATTGGGAGGCCAGAGAATCACTTGTTTTTGATTCAAAACGTAATGTTGTTTTTGGCAGAGATGGCAGGTATTTCTTTACTGCCCTAAAAGCCTCTGAATTCGGCCAAAGACGATCTGTTCAAAAATATGTTGTGATTACATCACCCATGGCTGATCGCTATGATCAGCGGAGAAGAAATTTAGCAACCAAATATCTTCAGCAGAATGGAATCACGTTAGATTTTAATTTTATCGATACGGGTTTTAATGGATCAATCCCCGAATTTGCGATTAGGGCTCTGGCTGATGCTGACAATATACATCTATCCGCCGATGAAGTTAATGGAAAGATTAAACTCCTGTCTTCTTCCCATCCAAGAAGAGCAGAAATAGCCAGATGGTCCGGTTTATCGAGTGTCCGAAAAATTGAAGATAGGCCAAAAAGCATAGAAAGACCCTTGGATCTAGTTTTAGATGAGCATGGAAAAGTATATCCGGCAATCAACCCTAATCCTGTTAAAGAGCAACTTCGTGCTTGGGTAGTTGAACATGTATCTTTTCGTAATTTTGCTCCGAAAATAGACTACGGTCATCTTCCAGTTGAATTAAAAATATCGTCACAAACCCTGGAAAAATTAAAACAGCGAGGACTTATACCGGATCAAGCACCAGAAAAAACAGTTGATAACATATTGTTTGACATTGAAGAAGATGCTGACGCAAACTCTGAAAGCATGGAACAATGGATAAGCAAAGTTGGGCAATCTGAATATAGAGAATCAAAATTTTCATCATTTGTCGAAAGACATCTAGACGATATTAGCAAGCAAAAACAGGCAGAGATTATAAAAGATGCTATGCGCCTATATGAAGTGTCGAGAGAAAAAGTTGCTCCAGTAGTTTTAGATTTTGCTCGTTGGTGTTTGGAAAGAGCCAAGCCAGGACAAAAAGTATTATTCCTTGCTCGTGATGGGCTCGCTCCATGGATTGCTGCCAGACTTTTGGTAAGACAAGGTAAGTTTCCTGGCATAACAGAAGACCAACTAAAATATGCACACTTGTCTCGTAATATAACCTGGCAGGAAGATGAGACAACCCTTAAGCAATATCTATCACAACTCGGCGTAGAAGATGACGATAAGGATTTACTTACTGTGGATGTCGGTATGTTTGGTGCGATTCACAGGTCATTGCAGGAACTTTATCCCAAGAAAAAAGTTTCTAGTTTATATCTTATATCTGCTTCTCGTGATGAGGGGATAGAAGGTTATTTGTCTGATGTTAAAAAGGGTACGAGTTCAATCGATCCAATTTGGAAAAGCATTCCAGGAAATCCAGCAGTGCATTTTATTGAAGATACTTTTTCAGGTTTTTATGGTTCAACCCAGGGGCTTGAGAAATCTGAAGACGGGACGGTTAAACCAAAACTAGGTGTTCCATACTCCAGAGAAGTTTATCTCAAGAGATTGGCTGCTATTGATGGCATTGTAGACCATGCCATGTCTTTAGAGCCGGGAGATCCTAAAAAGAATTCAGCCGAGCTTAACGCTTATTTAGCCTCACAATTTAAAGAAGATAAGAAATATATAATGGTTCCTCATGAGTAAAACAGCCTTTGAACAACCAGTCCAGGAACAAGAAAAAAGCGCTGACATATGGGAAAAGATTGATAAAGAATTACCTGCAACATTAGAAGGTACGAGTTTTAAGATTCCTTATGAACAGATTCCTGTCCGACAATTAATAACCAGAGCCGAATTTGCTAGAGAGGTGGGACAGGAAACCACGGCCCAGTCTCATATCGGGAGAAAGGTCAGCAGAAAATCTTTTAGGCACCCATTATCACAAGAGGACTACGTTGTGATAAAAAGCAATCGTGGGAACTCGCCTCAACTTGTTTTCTCATTCAATAATCCCAAAGAATCAGAATTTGATATTAACTCGCTTCCCAGCCCAAAAGATGTGGCTGTGTTTCAAAAGTCAAAATACGGTGAACTCATGGACGATAAGCGTTCTGTTAAATTATCAAGAATTTTAAAGGGTACAAATGTAAAAGGTAAAGAAGATCAAACTTTTTATTATCTGGATGTTTTAGAGAAAGAACCAACAACAAAGTATATTTTTAAGGAACGAGCTTGGGAATCTCCTAAGCCTTTTGACTACGTCAGTAGTGGATTATTGGCCGAGAGAGACGGGGAACAATCTCGTACTGTGCTGTTTTGTAAGGCTCAATCTAGCAGACTAAACAATGACACCCTATTTTTTATCGTAGAATATATTAATGGAAAGCCAGTTAGTATAACAACAAAAAAAATATCCCTGACCGAACTGCCCATTTTTGAGGAAGTTTTACGGGAGAATCCAGACATCCTATTCAAAACATCTAATACCGCTGATAAAATATCAGATTTTTCAGGTGAGGTTTCCATTGAAGATGTTACTATGAATTTCCCCATGTCTATAGAACCCGAGAACATTAACTCGATGCAGTTTGAGTTTAAATTTAACAAAGCAGAACTGCCAGAGAGAGTTGGAGAGGGGGCTAATCTTGAAGTTCATGTTGATCCTGAAGTCGATTCCGATCTGGACGAAACTCTAAAAAAATTAAAAAAAAATCTGGGGAGTAAATTATTAGAAGTATATTTTTATGGAAGTATCCCCAGGGGATATAAAAGATTGCAATCCGACATAGATTTAATCGCTGTTATTTCAGATAAGGAAAGTGTGGCTACGGACCTGGGCGGTTTTGAAAGTGAGCCATTTCTAATACATGACGCCCTCGGAACTCATACGGCCATGTCTTCTACATATCCCTATAGAAATATAGAAGTCCACACAATCAAAGAAAGTAAGTTTAAAAAACCAGATAATTTACGACTTAGCGAATTTCTTAGAAATGCCCTTGATGGAGCAGTTAAGATTTATTGGAAATGAGACACTCTCGAGATCCCTTTTTATAGTGTCTCATTTGTCTTACTTACCCCGACAGGAGCATTGTCTCGATTCCATAAATGGATACGCTGTCTTTGGTCCCGTTCCCGGAGCGATCTTCGGTGGGCAACGCCCGCAAGAAGTCGCAAAGGCGACAAAATACAAAACCGCTTTTCAGCGGTTTTGTGATTTCTGCTTGTCATATTGATTTCTTTTGTTATCATGTAGGCAGTTGCTTTTAAAACTCAAAGAGGAAAAAAATGAGTCCCAAGAAGGCGGAACATATTTCCGAAAAAGACCTTATTGTTAAAAAAGAAAAAGGCGAGATAACTCCGGAAGAATTTGTTGGTAGTTTAGAAGGTGACCTCAAGAAGTACTGGTCTGTTATTTATCGGGTTCTGAATCAAAAAAGAACATTTAGAAATGTTGAACTTCTTTCTTTTGCATCACAGCTTGGTGTCACCGGACGCAAGCGCGTAGAGAAGCTCAATGCTATTCGTGGCATCCTGGCCAAATTTGTTGAATGGAAAGTTCTTTCGATATTCAAGCATGGAACACATCTTCAGTATTTGTGTAATCTGCCGAACTTCTATCAGGCCGAAGAGCTATTGAAGCTGATCCCGAATGAAGAAATGTCCAGAATGGCCAGATCTCTTGTGGACGGCCCAAAGACATCTGTAATGGTTGAGCAAGAAACAGGAACTACTGTCGGTATTCATATTGTGGAGGCCATTCTTGGTTACTATGTTGATAAAGGCGTGATCCAATCATTGAAGCAGCCCAAGGGGGCTTTCAAGCTTACCGATGCCGCAAAACTTACCGGAACTGATCCGGATAGTCTGCTGGGGCTCGATCTTTTCAAAGCCGAGAATTTGCTTGATAAACAAGAAGATCAAGAAGCTCATAAAATTGAGGCCAAAGACACCAAGACACTGGGCCAGCTGGCTCGTGCTGATCTTGAAAGCAAAACTATTGTCCCGCAAATCATCAAAGTTAAGGGTGAAAGCGCTAAAGTCGTTACCATAGGCGAAGTTCGTCTTGGAAACCAATTCACTGACTTTGACCTTCTGGATTTTGCCGAAGAGCAAATGAAAAAGGACAAGCCCGATGTCGTGGTAGCCAGCGGTTTTGTTCAGGGCGACCATCGCAGTTACCAAGTAGAGAGATTGAGAGCTTTGACTAAGGTGGCAATGCTTCACAAGATTGCTTCTCAATATAAGCATGCCGACCGGTTCCTCAAAGATTATGAGGAAGTTGCCGGCTCGGTTTTCTATCTTCTTAGTGATGATGATATGAATGTTGCCAAGTCAAGAACACTGATTGCCATGAAAGAGCTCTTTGGTCTGCGTAGAAGCGGCTTGAGCGCATTATATCCTGAAGAGATCTCGAGATTATCAGGCCGTGATTACGTTGCTTATTACGAGAAGCAGTGGGAAAAAGTTCAGACCTACATGTATCGTATCGGCAGAAGTTTGCTCAATAAAGATGAGGTAAACGAGATTGTGCCCGGCCTCAACAAGAGCGAATTCCTGCTAATCTTGATGGTCCTTCTTTTCAAGAAGTTCGGTCATGAGATTCCGGAAAGTTTCAAGAAAGTTGTTGATGTTGAAGCCCTGTTTGGCGACAAAGCTAGCAGTAAGCGCTGCGTCACGCCTGACCCCATCATGCTCAAGTTGATGTTTGGAAACGATAAGGAAAACATTAAGACCCTCCAGTTCATCCATAACACCGGGTACTCTGACGTTACCCAGAATCTTGATTCATTGATTGTTATGGAAAAAGATTTCCGATTATTGCAAGCTCGTGGCATGAAAACCCCGAATTTTGTTTTTGATTTCCAGCAAGAGCGTTTCTTCGGAACCAACGTTGGCGGGACTTTCATGTTCAATCTGCCCGGTTGCCAGAACACTCTTCTTGCTGCTTCAAGACAGCTCAAGACATTCAATACCCAAATCGTCGGTGAGAAATCGCATAAACAGAATACTTTCCGTAAGGAACCGGTCAGTTCCGGTATTACCGATTTTGAAATTTTCGAGGATGGAAGGTTTAAGTTCAGAGTTCTTAATAATTCAACCATGAGAATTTTAGAAAATAGCAAGACCGTTCCTGAAATCAAGAAGCGTTTGGCTCTGTTCCAGGATATCCAGGTCGGCTCACCTCAAATGCGTCTAGAGTGGGCTATCAAGGCTCACGACTTAGCTCTCTATGGCCCCAATCCTGTTCATCACGTCAGCTATAATGGCGACCTTCTCCACGGCTTTTCCATCTATATGCAGTTTGTATCGGAATCCCGTATTAAGAAGCTTGTTTCCCTTAAGAGCCAGCAGGCGATGTTCGAGAAATGTTTTCTGCCTTTCTACCCGGCTCCGACCGTGGAATTTATCGGTCGAGTCTTGGGAAATCATGAATGGGATAATCTAATGGCTAAGAAAGAGGGCGGTGACCCGCTTTCGTTCTTGGAATCCGGTTTGACTAGTAAATATTTGATGCACAAAGAAGGTTACTATCAGGCTCTTTCGGACACTGCTTATAAAGGAGAGGTCGCATATCCTTATCCGGAGATTGTTGAGATTATTCCTTTCTCGCGTGGACGAACGGCTAATTCGGGTAATGCTGAAGACGGCGGTACTGCTCATTGGCCTGTCTACACAAAAGAAATTGCCGGTTTCAGATACGCTGTTCAGCACAAGTGGCAGCCCTTTGGCGGTGGCGGCCGGACCCCGGTTGACTCACAGCTCAAGTGGGTTACCAATATGGCGAAGGCGGCAGAAGGTATCAATTTGATGCTTGGCGGACATTACCACTCCTTCTGGGTGGCGATGCTTTCCGATATTCTTTGTTGCCAAATGCCGGGTCTCATTGACCAGTCGGGTCTTGAACTCGGCTTCGGTCTCACTCCTCTTTCCTTGTTCTGTATGCTTGAGTTCTCTAATAAGGATGGCATCACGGTTGAGATGTATCCGATGGAATTTCTAGTTGATTATCAGTGCCGCAGTCCTTTCTACAAGGATAAGAACGAACTTTTGGTCAGGCCCAAGCATGGTTCCAGAGAATATGGATTTGGCTTCGATTCTCCCTTGATCAAACAGTGGGAAGACGAAGTCGATGCCGTGCATATGGATATTCTTCCAAAACCAAAGCGTTAATTTAAACCTAAAATAAAACACCGAGCATGTTGCTCGGTTTTTAATTTGAATTATTTCTTGGCGTAATTCGTGCCCAGATATTGAGGCAGAAATGGCATGGACAGGGCGTCTCCTAAATAATTTGCAGACAGTGGCCGCAAGACGGACAAACATCTCCTACGTTCTTAATCTCTTTTTCGGCAGGTGGCTGTGGGGGAGGGAAATCAAATTCTTTCTATATTTACTCCTTTGAATATTTTTCCATCTTTTGTAATTACCACGCAATTTCTTGCTTCTGCTGCTAATCGAAAAAGTTTTTTAATAACGTCTGGCAATTCATTAAACAATAAAATGGTAATGCCAATCTGTTTTGTTACAGTTCTCATGTCGATTCTCTTTTTTCAAAGTTCAGTTGTTCCCGATACTATAAAAATTTATTTGATAAGTCACATATGGGTTTCTACATGATTAAGCGTATTAATTTATAAATCGTGCGTACGCACGATTTATAAATATAAGAACATTAAAAATAATAATAAATTAGAAGATATCTATCTTGAGTTTTCTGGTTTTTTCTTTGGAGTGTTCTATTTGTTTGAGCAAGACTTCAACATCCTCAACTTTGTATAAGCGGTAGTTATTCACAGGGTTGCGGTAGGCGACAAGCTTGCCGGCATGATCCCAGTTGCGAACCGTCAAGGGGGTTACCCCAAGCAATCGGGCGACGTCGTTTACTGTTAGAAATTTTTTAGGCATTGTTGCGATTTTTGAATATTTAAATATTTTTAAATTAGAAGTTTAATAAATGTTTGTTTTAGTTGTTTTAACTTTTTATTAAAGTCTTTGTAGTAATGTTTATATGTGTTTATGTATTTATTCTACTTTTATGTCTAAACAAGGTCAATGTTGATAACTGATCCGCTTTGCCGGACCAATATTTAAATATTTAAATATTTAAATACCCCTAGGTCTTTAAAATTGGCGACTTATCAACATTTTTTTAATACTCGATGGTATACTTTATTCATTAGACAGAAAGGTTTTTTACCAGACGTTAAAGAAACTAACAGAGTTATCCGATACGATATCGGATATAACATTTTATTGCCGTAAAACTTAGAAATTTTAACAGATTACCCGAAATAGTAAAAACGAATGCACAAAAATAAGAGAAAAACAGCCCAGCCCCGCCAATGGCGGGGCTGGGGGAATGCACACCCGAAGCTCGTAAAATTTTACGGGCTTTAGGTTTTTTAATTATACCGCAAATTTGATGGATTTTAAAGACAAAAATCAACAAAATAATTCTTCAAAAGGTGAGGGGTGGATCTCGATGCTTGAAGCATCGAGATCATGTGCTTATTCTCAAGAATATTTAAGTTTGCTTGCAAGGCGGGGAAAAATTTTTTCCAAAAAAATCGGAAGGAATTGGTACACCACCAGAGAAGCGATAGATGATTATTTAAAAACTCAAAGTGTTTTTATTTCTCTGCCTAAAAATATTTTTGCTTCACTACAGGCAAGACCTGTTCGACAGGTCTTGCCTGTAGAAACTATTCTTACTGCCGCGCTTACTCCAGAAGAACCAGAAAAAGGAGAACCGGTTGAACACGCAAAACACTCAAAAATTTTTGAAGAATTTGAACGGCTTAATCCCCAGATATCTTTTAGCGCTGGAAAAGAAATTAAATCACAAAACCCCGTTATAACTCAACCCAAAACTTCTCCAGCGGAAAAGACATCTTTCCAAGAAGATGGAAAAATGCCCTTTCCACAAAATATTGAAAGTTCGGTTCTGAATAAATTAGATACCCTTTCAGAATCTATTGGAAGTTTTGTCGAAAAAGTTACGGAAAAAATCAACCAGCCAGTTGTTATTCAGAATCAAGTTTTAGGTTCGTTAACTCCTGAAGAGAAAAAATTTATTGAGATTGAGTCGGAATCCGTTTCGCATCGCCTCAAGGTGTTTGATAGATATGCCCGTTCAATGATGCGTAATCCTGTCAGGATGATGACGATAATGATCACGGCGATTGTGGCGATATTTATAA
>CAZZGH010000004.1:30050-33035 GCA_964653875.1 uncultured Candidatus Saccharibacteria bacterium | reverse complement strand
GCAAAGAACAAATTAGCGAAGCGCTCTTGTTCTTTGCGTTAATGAGGATGCCTTTATGTCGTATCGCGGAGATGTGATGAAGATGGGGGTTGGATGGGAGCGAGACGTTTTGTGTAAAATTTAGATTGACGAAATTGGATAGTTGTATATAATGGCGGAGGTTGTTTGAAATATCAGGAAAATCATATGAGAAAATCAGCCGTTGTTTTTTGGGCTCTTTTATCTGTTTTTCTTGCTCTTCCATTGACGGCAAATGCCCAGACATATCATCGTCCATATTATGAGCAAAGGCTTTTGGCACAAACAGGAACCATTCCTTATTTTTTGGAAAACAGGACCGGTTCTCCATTGAAGGTTACTCTTTTGGTAGAGTTTCCGACTGGCGTAAAAGAGTGGTGGCCTTTTGACATCGCTCCAGATAACGAAGTTTTTGCTATGATCCCTTTGGGATATGTGAAAGCGAGAGTTGTTTTTGCGGTTGCTTCCGTGCCAAAGGGCAACAAGATTGTTCCCGAAAAGGTCAAAAGTCTTGTATATGACCGAGAAGAGAAGAACGGCCAAGTCCAAAGAGGGTGGCTTTTCCACAGGTAATCTGAAAAGACAAACCCTCAAAAAGTCATATTTTAAGCCCCTCACCTTTCAGAAAGGTGAGGGGTCTTTACTTTTATACAAATATATGATACAATATATGTATCAGTTGAGATTGAATCTTAACAAGAATTTTCAGGATAAGGAGACAGAATGACCAAGAAGTTTTCGTTGGCGGTGTTCGTTTTCGTGGTGGTTTTTGCCACCGTCGGCTGCACGGGTGGCCGATACCTCGGTCCCAAGCCCTTTCCGGGACCGCTCGGCGACGTCGTCGCCGGCAACCTCGGGTTGACCTGTGTTGGGGACGTCTTCATCGGACCCCCGATCAACAAGTGTCTAGGTGATGTTGGCAGAAACGCCAGCAGGTACTCAGGATACCCCATGTACGAAGGGGGTATCAATGGTCGTCAGCTGTCGTCAACCGACAAGATGGCCATCTTTTGCGGACTTGGTGGATCGGGCACCGCGATGGTGCTCAAGGCAGGGCTAGAGAGAATTATCGGCGCAGGCCTGATTTCCGCCGCTGCCTGCGAGGTAGCGGGAACTCTGCTCAACAACCGCAAGGGAAGGAACGGCGACATCGTCGTGACCCCTCCGCCTTCGGGTCGGGGGAGTGTGCGTCAAGGTGGGAGCGGAACGTCAAAGAGCGGTGGAACGGCTCCGTTCTGGGGTTTTGGTCCGAGTGCTCGTCCCAACTGCATGGAGGAGGGAATGTTCACTCTGGACAACCAGAGTGCTGGCCCACTCCGTGTCTATAGAAACGGCGAGCCGTTCGAAGTTCTCAAACCAAAGGAGCAGTTGTGTGCTCCGTTGGACGGCAACTACACGGGCGAAGTCGTCGCCACGATGGTTGGACGTGATGGTCTGACCGGTCGTATCGGCACTGCACCGGCAAAACCCGAAAGCAAGCCAGGCCTCGTCCTGGTATGGAGGTAAAAAGAAATGCCAACAGCACCAAATCCAACACCGGCGGCACAGGTGCCGCCGGTAGCAACGCCAACACCCACTCCTCGAGGGAGGAGGGGGCACCTGACCTTCACTCAGCAACGGTTGGCTGAGCCCTTGATCTTGGAACAGGTCGTGTTGGATCCGACCTGGAACTGGTTCAAGACTGCCATGGTCTTCGTTGGGGGCATCAGCGTGTTCCTGATCTTCGGGACGCTGATGTTTTGGCTGGGTGAGTGGCGATCCGCTTCGGCGTCGGGGACTTCGGTTTCTGTGCCTGTCGCGATTGTCCAGCCTGCCATTCCGCCGGCGCCACCACCGCCTGTTCAGCAGAACACGGCACCCCAGCCCCAGTGGAATTCCTTCGCCGATTGTCAGCGACACTACGTGCTGACGCTTGGCCAGGACCCAGAAGGGGCATGCGACAGCCTCAAGTAGTTGTTCTTTCCTTTCTTGGGCTTCAGGGCCCGCCGCGCGACTCAGCGCGGTTTTTTCATACAAAAGTTTTCAATATTTTGAATTTTGAAATAGTATGTCCCCATTTTATGCATTTGCATAAAATGGGGACATACTGAGTTAAGTTGACATGCAAGTGTCTTGTGTAAATAAACTAGTAAAGTAGAAATCAGACAATATGTCCCACAAAAAAAGCATTTGCATAATTTGGGGACCATGCTATTATTTTTTAGATGATACGACGACCTAAGGTCAAGGAATCTTTTTCATTTAAGCTTCTTAGCGCTCTGGCTATTGGGGGAGTGACTATTTTGGCTGCCAGTAGTCCTTATTTTGGAATTGGGGCAATGAGTGTCATTAGAAAGGATCTTAATAAGAAGAAATGGAGGGAGTTTTATAAAGAAATAAACAGATTAAGACGCAAGAAAAGAATAAATGTTTCACAAAATTCTGATGGTAGTTATAATGTAGAAATTACCAATTTGGGCAAGAATTTGGTTGCTAAATATAATCTGGATGATTTAACAATCAAACAACCAGAGCAGTGGGATGGTTTCTGGAGGTTTTGTTCGTTTGATATTCCCGGTTCAAAAAAACAAGCTAGACAAGCGCTACTGAATAAATTAAAAGAACTGGGATTTATTATGGCTCAAAAAAGTCTTTGGACCCATCCATTTGAGTGTCGGGAGGAGTTGGCAGTAATAGCAAAAGCCTTTGAGGTGGAACCGTATATACATTTCTTTGTGGCTCATGATTTGGATAAAGATCTGCTTCTTAGAAAAAGATTTTCAGAAAAAACGGGGGTACGTTTAAGGCGGTTGTAATAATTATGATTGTATGTCCTCAAAAAAAGCATTTGCATAAAATGGGGACCATGAAGTTGTTTATGGAATTTTTGTCACAAAACGAAAAAGAGACCAAGAAAATTGCCGCAGAGTTGGCTCAAAAGATTATTAAGACCCAAAAAGGTGCAGTTATTGCCATGGAAGGGGAGCT
>CAZZGH010000004.1:27123-29950 GCA_964653875.1 uncultured Candidatus Saccharibacteria bacterium | reverse complement strand
ATAAGGGACGAGAAAGACTTAAAAATATCGGAATTTAGAGAAATTTTAGAAGAACCACGCAATATCGTTCTCATAGAATGGGCGGAAAGAGTCAGTAAGATTATTCCCAAAAATCACATTACGGTTCACATTGACCATATAGATAAAAAGACCAGAAAATTACTAATTACTGATTTCTAATGACCAAAAAGCTGATTCTAATTGACGGACATGCATTGGTTCACAGGGCGTTTCACGCCTTGCCTCAAACACTGGCTTCACCGACCGGCGTTTTGACCAATGCTGTTTATGGTTTTACGGCAGTATTGATAAAAATCATTAAAGACATAAAACCTGACTATATAGTAGCTACTTTTGATCTGGCCGGACCCACATTCCGTCATGAAGAATTTGCCGATTACAAAGCTCATCGCGAAAAAGCTCCGGAAGGACTTCATGAACAAGTTCCGAGAGTGAAGAATGTTCTTACGGCTTTTGGGATACCTATTTTTGAAAAAGCCGGTTTTGAAGCCGATGATGTGATTGGTTCTGTTTGCGAAAAGACCAGAAAAATAAACGGCCTTCAGACCATTATTGCTACCGGAGATTTGGACACGCTTCAACTTGTTGAAGACGACAAAGTGGTGGTTCTAACCCTTAGAAAAGGGATGACAGACACTGTTTTATACAACGAAGATGAGGTTAGAAATCGCTACGGCCTCGAACCGGAACAAATGGTTGATTACAAAGGATTAAAAGGGGATCCGTCTGATAATATCCCCGGAGTTCCCGGGATAGGGGAGAAGACCGCTTCGGCCCTCATACAAACATTTGGAACTTTGGAAAATTTATATGAGAGAATTTCCAATTTCCAATTTCCAATTTCCAAAAAAGATAAGGAAAAAATCAAACCGCCTCTTTCAGAAAAACTTGTTCAAAAACTTATCGAAAATAGGGACATGGCTTTTTTCTCCAAAAAGCTTTCCACCATCATTAAGGACGTGAATGTTGGATTCAAACTTGAAGATGCCGAATGGCGGAATAAAATGAACCGGAATGATATCGCCAGAATTTTTCAGGAAATGGGATTTTTCAGCTTGCTAAAGAGAGTTTCAGAATTGGACGGTTCCGCAACAGTGCAGGAGCAAGCCTCGCTCCTTCCCGTAATCGGGGGTTCAAGTGTTAGAGAACTCAAAAATATCAAAGATATTACCGCTTTGCTTGAAAAAGTTACCAAGCAAAAGACTTTTGCTCTAGGCATAGAAGAGGATAATTTAAACATAGCTCTCGACGACAAAGAATCTGTTTCAATTGTATTTGATAATTTATTAAAGAACGATGGTCTCTTCTCGAAACTTAGGGAGATCCTGGAAGATAAAAAGATAAAAAAATCAGGACACGATTTCAAAGCTATTTCTAAATATTTTTTACGGCAAGGAATCCATCCGGAAGGGATTGAATTTGACTCAAAATTAGCCGCTTATCTGTCGAACTCTGATATGAAGGATTATTCTCTTGATAAGATATATTTTACCGAGTTCAAGAAAAATATAGACCCGGATTTGCACAAAAGACCCGGTTTTATACTTGAATTGAAAGATAAACTTACCGCCAAATTACGCCATAGCGACACTCTTTGGGTTTTTGAAAAGATTGAACTGCCACTTTCAATAGTTCTGGCCGAAATGGAATTGAGCGGAATTAAAATAGACTTAGACGCCATTACTAAACTGGGCAAAATTATCGTTAAGGAGTTAAGCAAGCTGGAGAAAAAAATATACGAACTGGCCGGTAAAGAATTTAATATTAACTCCCCCCAGCAATTATCGGTTATCTTGTTTGAACACCTTAAAATAACGGGGAAACTAAAGAAAACCGGTAAAGGAGCTATTTCGACCGCAGCGCCGGAACTGGAAAAATTATCGGGAGGGCATCCGATAATCAATTTAATATTGAAATATAGAGAACTTCAAAAATTAAAAACCACCTATATTGATCCATTTCCAACTTTGGTTTCAAAGAGCGGACGTATTTGTACAACTTATAATCAAACTGGTACTACCACCGGTCGGCTTTCAAGCGAAGAACCAAATCTTCAGAACATTCCCGTTCGCACCGATGTCGGTCAAGAATTCAAAAAGGTTTTTATCGCATCTCCGGGATATAAATTAGTATCTTTTGATTATTCTCAAATTGAACTTCGCATTGCAGCCCATATTTCCAAAGATAAGAAAATGACGGAGGCATTTAAGGGAGGAGAAGATATTCATACCCGGACTGCTGCCGAGATATTCGGTGTCGCCCCTGACAAGGTTACTGCTAATATGCGAAGGCAGGCGAAAGTTTTGAATTTCGGTATTTTATATGGCATGGGAATTATGGGTTTTCAACGAGCTTCCGGTGTGGACAGAATCAAAGCCAGAGAATTTATAGACAGATATTTGCGTGAATTTTCCGGAGTAGCCCGCTATATGCAGGAAATGAAAGATAAAGTTCATCGGGATGGCTATGTAGCGACTATTTTTGGGAGACGTAGGCAGCTGCCCGAGGCGTTTTCGGGGATGCCTCAACTTATAAGCCAAGCCGAAAGAATGGCAATCAATATGCCTATTCAGGGAACGGCCGCAGATTTGATTAAATTATCTATGATACAAATTCATGATTGGATACATGCGGAAAAAGCTGAAAAAAATATAAAACTTTTGTTGCAGGTTCATGATGAACTCTTGTTTGAGGTGAAAAGTGAATTAGTAAAAGAATGGTCTGTAAAAATTGGAAATATAATGGAAAATGTTCATAAATTAGACGTGCCCTTAACAGTTGACGTTAAATATGGTATAAATTGGGC
>CAZZGH010000004.1:17963-27023 GCA_964653875.1 uncultured Candidatus Saccharibacteria bacterium | reverse complement strand
TATGCCTGAATTACCGGAGGTACAAACTATAGTTGATTATCTTTCCAAAAAAGTCGTTGGACTGTATTTTACGGATGCCTGGACTGACTGGCCGAAATCGTTTCGTCAGTCGAGTCAAGGCAAAGGTTCAAGCGAAACGGGAATCGTCTTAGGTTTTGAGTTGTTTAAAAAAGCGATTAAAAATAAAAAAATACTCAATGTCCGCCGGCGGGCAAAGTTTATTATTATTGATATCGAGGGGTCGAAAAGTATTTTTATCCACCAGAAAATATCAGGGCATCTTTTATACGGAAAATGGAAAATCGGTAAGCAGGGGCCGGTCAGCGAGTTAAAGGGTTTGCTTGCCACCGATAAGAATAACCAATATATTCGCTCTGTTTTCTATCTAAGCAACGGTTGGCAGATTGGTTTTTCTGATTTGCGCAGGTTTGGTAGGGTGATTTTAATTAGGGATGATGAGATTAAAAATCTGAAAGAAATACATGAGCTTGGACCGGAACCTCTAACTGTCTCCGAGAAGGATTTTGTTACGCTTTTTTCCAAGAAGAAAGGCCGCATCAAACAAGTCCTGATGGATCCGACATTTATTGCGGGGATAGGCAATATCTACGGCGATGAGATACTCTGGCGGGTTGGGCTGCATCCATTGTCCCGAGTTGAAAATCTAAACAAAAATGATTTGAAAAAACTTTATACCGGGATACGAGGCACATTAAAAGACGGGATACGTCTTAAGGGCACGAGTATAGAAGATTACCGCATACCGTCAGGAGAAAAAGGAAGTTTCCAGACGATTCAAAAAGCATACCATCGCACCGGCGATAGATGCGCTAAAAAAGACAATGGTATAATAAAGAGAATTAAACTTGGCGGCCGTTCTGCCCACTTTTGTTCCAAACACCAAATTTTAAAATAATCTTCAATGAACCTTCAATATTTTAAAGACCTCAACCTTAATAGATTATTAGTCATTGCTAGCGTCATTGTGCTTGGCCTCGTTATCGTTTTTATTTTCTGGTGGAACAAAGAAATAGTTGTCGATAACGGGGTAAGTATTATAAATAAAAATAATACATCTGCGAGTCCAATTACCGGACTTGACTGTTCTTATGCCGATGCTAGGCCTATTGCGGTTATGCTGGCATCAGACCCCGAAGCCAGGCCTCTTTCCGGAATAAGCCAAGCAGACATGGTATTTGAAATGCCGGTTGACCCGACTGGTATTACCCGGTTTATGGCCATATTTCAATGCGAAAAGCCGAAAGAAATTGGCTCGGTAAGATCGGCCAGGGATGATTTTATTCCCTTAGCGGCAAGTATCGAAACGATCTATGCTCATTGGGGAGGAGAGCGTGACGCTCTCGAAAAACTAAGTAATCATATTGTGGATAATATTGACGCTTTAAAATACGAAGGTGAGATATTTTACAGAAAAGCGGGGGTTCGTCCGCCCCACAATGGATTTACCAACCTAGATCTATTAGCAAAGACCGCCCAAGTTCTCAAATATGATTTTAAAAATAATTTTTCAGGGTATCCCCACCAAGACAAAGAGCCGAAGAAAAATCTGTCTAATTTGACCGATCAAGTACGCATAAATTATCCCGGAACTTATGCCGTTAACTGGACATATGATACCGAAACTAATTTATACAGCCGGTTCAGGAACGGAGATGCTGAAATAGATAAAAATAACGGCCAGACAGTGAAAGCCGGTGTTGTGATATTGATGAATACAACCTCCAAATTTTTAAAAGAACAATATATAAGCGTTAATGTTACAGGCAGTGGCGTAGCCCAAATATACCAGAACGGGATTGTTGTAAATGGAAAGTGGCACAAGGACTCTGCCAGACTGGACAGTAAGTTGTATTTTTACGATGATTCAGGAAAGGAAATTAAATTTGCACCCGGAAAAATTTGGGTAGAAATAATGACAGTTCAAAGTCCATAGTTCTCAGATATCAGAACTGGGGACTGACGACTTTGGACTACTTCTATGGTCATATTCTTGTATGGGCCGGATAGCTATCGGTTGAAACAAAATAGCGATATCGTTTTGGATAATTATCGGAAAAAGCACCCTGGCGGTGTCTTCTTTAAATTCGACTTCTCTAATACAGACGAAATAGCAAAGGTTGAGGATGCCATTAAGAGCGGCTCTTTGTTCGGCGGGGTAAAATTGATAGTTCTGAAAAATTTATTTTCCAAAAAGGCCGATTCGGATCGGATAGGGGAGCTTATCAAAACCCAGAACTTGCTTAAAGAAAAAGACGTTGTCCTTCTGGTCATTGAAAACCAAGTCGAAAAAGAGCTGGTCAAAAACGAAACACTTTATAATTTGTTGGCCGGAAAAGACTCCGTGGTGAGGAATATTGAGTATCTTGAGGGAGAAAAATTGACGAAATGGATAAAGAGCGAATTTGCTTTGAGAAAATGCACCATAGGACAAGATGCGGTAAGGGGATTGGTTGCAACCGTTGGAAATGAGAGTTGGACTTTGGCAAATGAGATAGAAAAATTAAGTAATTATAGTGGTCAGACCAGTATAAAGAGGGGAGATGTGGAGCTTTTGGGTTCTAGAAAAATTGACTTAAATATATTTGATTTTGTTGATGCTATTGCTTTGAAAAACAAAGCGAGAGCTTATGAAGTTTTATTTAAAGAAATAAAGAGCGGGCGAGATCCGTATTATCTTTTGACAATGATTGTCTATCAATTTCGAAATATTATTATCGTGAAAGATTTACAAAGACAAGGATATCCAGAATCAGAGATGGCAAGAAAAACTAAAATTCACCCATTTGTGGTGAGGAAGGCGATTAAAAGCCCGATTAAATTTGGCGAAGCGGTAGAGATATACGGTCGTCTTCTCGCGATGGATACAGAATTTAAAATAGGGCAAATCAATCTGGAGGACTCATTATTTTGTATAGTTACATTGTAGCAAACACCTTACAAAAATTACGGAATTTAAGTTGACTTTGTTTTTCTTTTAAACTACTCTTTTTGTAAAAGGTCTTTAAAAAAGAGGGGAAAATGGCTGAAAACGAAACGCTTGTTGCTGATTGTGGCACATTGTCTCATCATATCCGAATGGTTTTGAGTGGCCGAAGAAAATTTGAGACAGCTTCGCAGGCTATTTCTCGCATGATTCTTGAGAGAAAAGTCGAGAAAAGACATCATGCTGGTCGGACAGTGTATGATTATGAGTTTTTTCGCCAAGGGAGCAGGCATATTATCGGATGGTATGACGAATTAAATGAATTTGTTCATTTTGTTAAGAATGCTGCCGAAGGCGGATCGGCTAAGGAAATGGCATTTGTTTTTGTAGGAGAACCAGGCAACGGAAAAACTTTTGTTGTTGACTATATATGTGAAAAGTACAGACAGTTCTTAACTCGATCAGAAAATCTAATTTTCACCTTCAAGTTTGTCGACTTAGATAAGGTGCTTGGTTATGATGAAAAGGTCGCAGAAATGCATTCTATGACTTTTGAAGATCCGATGATGTTGGCGATGAATCTTTTTGAGAGACCTGACGAAAACAAAGAATTTCTCGCCAAATCTGGTTTTGAAGATAATACCATTGAGACTCTCTACTCTAAAAGGCGGCCGCTGGGTGCTTCTACGGAGTATCTATGGTATGAATTAATGGCTCATTTTCATGGCGATGCCATGAAAGCATTAGAATGCGTACGCATCATTCCAGTCCCCATGAGAGAAAGCCTAGGGACTACTACCGGAAAATATTCTGCCAGAGACAAAATTACCTCTTCGTCAGTAGATCTGTTGGGAGAAGAATCATTGCAACATCTTTTGTTGCTTCGTCTTGGCGATCCTAATAAATTTGATTTGCGTCGCGGGGCATTAGCTAGAGTTGCGGGAAAGGGAGTGCATTTTTCCGATGAGTTATTCAGGAACAAAAAGGATTTGGTCCAAATTTATTTGCAGGTCATACAGAATCGGAATATAGAGTTAGATGGTTTTATTTGGCCTATTGATACTTTGATTATTGCTACCAGTAATAATGATGCATATAACGAATTTGTCTCAGCAGGAGAAGAATCGCCTATCAAAGATAGATGTCGAATTTGTTATGTAAGCCATAACACAGACTATAAATTGCAGGAAACATTGACCGGCTATTCTTTGGGAAACAAACAAAGAACTACGAGTTTGGGTGGAAAAATGCATGAAGATCCCAATCTTAACTTCGCTATTTCTGTTGGAGTGGTTTTAACCAGGCTACTTCATTCCGAAAAACTTAGTCCTATTGAAACCATGAAATTAGAAGCTGGCGAAACGGCAGGTGAAAAAGGCGTCAAGACTTTGATGGAAGTCAAAGAAACTGCTAATGCAAACCCCGATGTTACTAAAAGATGGGGCCAAAAAGGATTGGGCCATAGAAATTTGGGACGAATTGCTCAGATTTTGGAAGCCATGCCTGAGAGCAACGAGGGGAAGTGCTTATTTGCCGAGGATGTTTTTAAGGCATTTGAGCGAGTAATCTTAGATTATATTACAGAAGCAATTGATCGTGAAAAGTATATGAAAGATTTAAAGATTGCCAGGAAACTTTATCGGGAACAAGTTAAAACAGCGATCTTTAACGCATATCGCGATGATCCGCAGGCCGTTCGCAAGGATGTTATGGCCTATGTCAACATGATTATCGGAATGGACGCAGAAAATTTAGGTCCGGAAAATTTGTGGAAATATAGAGATCCGCAAACTGAAGAAATCAGATCAATTAAAATCGATACGAATTATATTACCAGCGTTGAAAATCGACTTGGTCTTTCCAGCAAAGAAAGGCAAGAATCATTCCGAAATACTCTTCGAAAGATTTATGGCCAGAAGGTGTCGGTAGATTCGGGTTATGATTTTATGGATAACCAAGATTTGGTTAAAGCGGTAACTGACGTTAGGCTTGAATCTGATGTCGCCGGAGCTGGTAGTCTAGTCGGTGCTTTGGCCAATCGAACCAATGAAGAAAATGTGAAAATTTATAATCGAATGGTGGGAACCATGTTAACTAAACTTGAATATTGTCTAACTTGTGCCCAAAAGACAATTGAATATTACTGTGAGAAAAAAGATGAAGGATAATAGCAAAAGACAGAGCTCTTATGGCCGTTGAATCATTGGAGGAACTTTTAAAAAGAGATGAACAGCGTATTAAGGATGGTTTTCCAAAAAAGATACAATTTAGAAAAATACTCATTGGTCCTAAAAAACTTATCACGGTTCCTTATGTGGAAGAAGAAAAATTAATTCATGGCGATTTCGAACCGACCGGGGAACACGGTGAAAACTTGGCCGGACATGGCGAAGGAGAAGTCGGACAAGTAATTGCTGAAGAATTTCTTTCTGAAAATGGTAACGGCGGTGACGGTGAAGATAATGATTCTGGACCGGGACAAGGTGGGGAAGACCATGGAATTGAGTCTGAGGCATATGAACTCGGCAGAGAGCTTTCAAAAAAACTGGAATTGCCCAACTTAAAAGATAAAAGCAAAAAGGTGCCGACTGACGAATATACCTATGATTTAACCGATCGGCACAGGGGTTCAGGCCAGTTTTTAGACAAGAAGGCTACCTTAAAGAGAATTTTAAAAAGTAATATGGCGCTTGGCCGTTTTGGCAAAGAATGCGTCAATACGAAGGGACTTATCGTTGGACCGCGTGATAAGATCTATCGTATTCTTTCAAGAGAAAGAGTTTGGAGTTCCCAGGCGGTAGTGTTCTTTTTGAGAGATTATTCTGGTTCAATGTCTGGTGAACCAACTAAGGCAGTAGTAACCCAGCACTTAATGATTTACGCCTGGCTTTTGGTCCAATTTGAAAAGCTGGTTATCCCAAGATTTATTGTTCATGATACTGAAGCTAAAGAAGTTTCGGCCAGAGATTATTTTATAAAAAATGCTGGAGGCGGAACCTCTATTCCTTCCGGTTATAAAAAAATTAACGAGATTATTGAAAGTGAAAATCTTGCCAAGAATTATAATATTTATGTTTTTCAGGGCACTGATGGAGACGATTTCGATAGCGGAAAAGAAGCTATTCCGGAGATAGAGAAAATCTTGAGTTACGCTAATCGAATGGGCGTAACGGTCATAAGAGACCCTTCGTCTAGAGAAAGCAGATTCGAGGAATATGTAAAAAAGGGAGGTTTTCTTGAAAGAAAGAGTCTTTTCAGAATGTACATTTTGTCTAGCCGAGAAATGTCAGAAGAAGAAAATGAAAAATCTGTTAGAGAATTGTTGTCTCAAGAATGAAATCAGGCAAACGGATGATGTCATCATCCGTTTTTGTTTACTTGTATTTTCCTAATAATTTTGTAAATTGGAGGGAGTTCGTTAAAAACAAGGCAAGGAAGGGGAATGGAACTCATAAGCCAAGAAACTAAACGAATCATGGAGGAATGTAAAGAGAAAGCGAGGATTTTTGGCCTCAATATTCAAGGTGAAACATTGGAGTACGTCGTTACTAATAGGGAATTGTTAGAACTTGGGTCAAAGATGATGATACCCACTTTCCATGATTTTTGGGCTGATGACATAGATACAATTCGAAATAAATGGATTTATGAAATTCGTCCTCATAACCCATACGAGACCGTCATTAATACAAGACCTGCCATATCATACTATAACGACAACAACCCTGATTGGTTAAATACAATGATCTTCTATCATGTTCTTGGGCACATAGATTTTTTCCAAAACAATGTTTTTTTCAAAAAGACATGGTCAGGAGATTTTTGTGGCGAAGCGTTAGCCGACAAGCGTCTTTTAAATAAAATTCGCGAGGAAATGGGGGTCCAAAAAAGATGGGCGGATTACGTAGTTGAATTTGCTAGAAGTGCGGATAATCTCGTGGGTTATTATCAAGAGCTTGGAGAAGATGACAAAATTCAAGCCCGAAGTCTTTTGGGAGGGTCATCTGAAAAAATTGATTTTTATCTTGGCGAGTTTCTGCGAAATCTTTATGGCGATAAAATAATCACACTTAAGTTCTATTATGATGAAATAGAGCGGCTCAACTCTTATCAAAAACAATTTGACCGGAAAAAAGGCGAAGTTTTATTTTTTGACGACGCAAGTTTTAGGAGTAGATTTCCAGAGTTTGTTAGCGCTTTTAACAAGTATAAAGAGAAAAAAAGAGTAAAATCGAAGGATATTCTGCAACACCTTTCAGATCACTCTGTGTTTATAAACAAGGAAGAAAATAAATGGATGAAAGAAGTCATTGAAATAGTAAGAAGAACTTCATTGTATTTTCAGCCACAGATAAGGACTAAATCAATTAATGAAGGCTGGGCAAGTTTGTGTCACGAGAGAATGTTTATGGCCGATTCCCGTATGAATTCTTTTGAAGTTGATTTTGCAAGGACTAATTCTGGAGTTGTTGTATATCCTAAAATTGGATTTAACCCGTACATTACCTACAAAAATCTGCTTGAGTTTATTGAATATCTGGCGGAAACAGGCAAACTCTCACGCGAATATCAACTTCTGAAAAATGTTGAAGCGAGAAAAGATTTTGTCGATCAGACAAAAGCGGGAACGGGTAAGCGTGTTTTATTTGAAGCGAGAAGAAATTTTGACGATTTTACTTTGGCTAACTTTCTTTCAGTGGATGATTTCCAGGATTTTGTTGATAGGTACAATCTTTTTGTTGTTGGCCGACGTTTAAATCCGGAAAGACTGACGATAGAATATTACATAAAATCTAGAAATGGAGAAGAATACCGAAAAATGCTAAATGATAGCTTGTATCATCCGCCTTATGTGTTGATTAATGAAGACAAGGCCCAAGATGGAGAATTATATCTCGATCATATTTTTGAAGGCCGAACACTGGTAACCAAATATATTCCGGCGGTTTTATTGGGGATAAGATATCTGTATGGTGATTTCGTAAAACTTGAAACCACGGAGTTTGGTATTGACGAGAAAGAGTTTCGGGTGATGTCTTTGGATCCAAGCTTCATACCAAAATACACGAAGCTTCGCGTACTGTATGAATGTGACAACGACGGTGATGTCAGCAGAGAAGTCATTTCTGAAGAAGAAGGCACATAACCATGGATCCGCTCAAAAATGCCTTGGAATCCCTGAAGGCTGATCTTGAAAGCCAGAAAAGGAGACAAACTTTAAACTTTGGAGAATTTCTTGAGATTACGAAAGCAGAACCACAAAAGGTTTTTCGTAATATTTTTCAATTGTTTCACGATATGGTCAAGAGTCGCATTGTTCAAGGCGAAGATGAATATCCTGACGATCCAGAAAGCATTGGTTTTGTTAAATATGATTGCTCTAAAATCTTTATTCACGGAATGGATAACCCATTTTTCGCCGACAGGCTCTTCGCTAATAGATTTGTTAGGCAAGTAGAGACACTAAAGAAGGGGTCGCAACAAAATAGGATCCATATTTATGAAGGCCCTCATGGGTGTGGCAAGAGTACTTTTATGGACAATCTCCTCGAGACGTTTGAAGAATATACAGAGACAGAAGAGGGAGAAAGCTTTGAAATCTTTTGGGATATAGAATTAGAAGGGGATAGGGTTAATTTTTCTTGTCCTAGCCATGATTATCCGATATTAATTATCCCCAGGAATTATCGAACCAACTTTTTAGATAAATTGCTGTCTGATAACTTTACTGAACTTAAGCACAAAATTTCTTCAGAAAAGGAATACGAATGGTTGTTTGGCGGCGATGTTTGCACGATTTGTAGATCTCTTTTTTGGGCTCTGTTTGATAAGATTGGTTCTCTCGATAAAGTTTTGGAGATGGTAAAGGTTCGTCACTATAGATTTGATCGTCGACTGGGCGAGGGAATAAGCGTTTTTAATCCGGGAGACGCGCCAATCAAAGAAGTTAGAATAAGCGATGGTCAGATTCAGAAGAAACTTGACAAGATGTTTGGCGCCAGAGTTGTTAAATATGTTTTTTCGCCGCATGCCAGAGTTAATAATGGCGTTTACGTCTTAATGGATATTAAATCGCATAACGAAGAAAGACTTATTGAACTTCATAATATTATTTC
>CAZZGH010000004.1:0-17863 GCA_964653875.1 uncultured Candidatus Saccharibacteria bacterium | reverse complement strand
TGGATATTAAATCGCATAACGAAGAAAGACTTATTGAACTTCATAATATTATTTCAGAAGGTGTCCACAAGGTAAACGGAGCAGTAGAAGAAAAGATAAGCTCACTTTTCTTCGCATTAATGAACCCGGAAGACAAGGAAAAAATTAAAGAAAAGAACATCTCATCGTTTCAGGGTCGGATTCAGTATAATAAAATCCCCTATGTGTTAGATGTTCCAACTGAAGTGGCAATTCTGCGCAGTATCTTTGGGGGAAATATAGATTCATATTTTCTTTCCGGAGTTTTAGATAATTTTGCAAGAGTAATAATTTCGTCCAGAATGAATCCCGATTGCGACGCACTTAAGGAATGGATTCCGAATATGGCAAAATATTCTAAATATTGCGATGGAAACGGGTTGTTATTGAGGATGGAAATATATGGAGGAACTATCCCCCAGTGGTTGTCAGAAGAAGACAAAAAAAAGTTAACCGCCTCAACAAGACGCAAACTGATTGCAGAAGGCGAGCGGGAAGGAGAAAAAGGATTCTCTGGTAGAGATTCTGTGAGGATTTTTGGAGATTTCCTCAGTTATTTTGGCGGAAGAATAAACTTGATAAACATGGGCAATGTTTCGGATTTCTTTAAGCATAAAATAGGAAGAGAACAGAGGAATCAGCACATACCCCAGAATTTCCTCGATTCTCTGGTGGGCTGGTATAATTACTTGATTTTGGGAGAGGTCAAAGAATCCCTGTACTTTTACAATGAGAAAACCATAACTGAAAATATTTTACATTACATTTATGCGACCAATTTCGAAATTGGACATGCGAAGGTGAAATGCGAATGGACCGGCAAAGAAGTAGAGATCACAGAAGAATTTTTCAGGAAGCTTGGGGCTTATTTTACTGGAAAAGACTTAAACAAAAACGATGCATTAACTTATGCTAACGGTATCCAGAGAAAATATATTGAAATTATCGCCAAAGATCCCGGCAAAAGAATAACTGAAACGGATTTGTTTCAAGAACTCTTTAATTCATATGCAAGAAATCTTAAAGAAAGAGTGCTCGAACCATTTCTTAAGAATGATAACTTTAGGGAAGCAATTAAATGTTTTAGAACGGATGATTTTAAAACCTTTGATACTAGGATCAAGGAACATGTTATACATATGATTAAAAATCTGGTAGACAGATTTGGTTATACCGAGCAGGGAGCTAAAGAAATTTGTCTTTATGTGATAGACCAAAAGTTGGTTGAAAAGTTTTCTCGGTAATAATCATAAGTTAAATACCGATAGAATGGGTCGGTAAATTATAAGCAGCATAGAGCTGCTTTTTATTAACCAAGAAAACTCTTGATTTTTTACTAAAACTCTGTACATTGTCATCAAGTTCGTTAAAAATGGGAGGGCCTACAGATGACAAATACGGCAACCGCTTTAGAGAAATTGCGCACCTTTCATGATAAGCGGGAAGAACTGGTTGATTTGGGAGTTCCCGATAGGGTTATTGAGCTTAGAAACTTTCTGGAAAAAACAGTTAAGGGCCAGCCGAAAGCCATCAATGCTGTTTGTAAACTTTATCAATACGAGTTAGCTCTGCGCTGGCTTGAAGAAAGAAAGGGTCCGGTTGGTGTCTTAATGTTTCTTGGGCCAAGCGGAGTGGGCAAAACTGAATTAGCCAGAATGCTTGCCCGGCATTTCATGGGTAGTGTTGATTCGCTAGTTAAAATCGATTGTGCCGGTTTTAGCCAGCCTCATGCCATCCATTCTCTTATTGGCGCTCCTCATGGTTATGTTGGCTACAATGATCAGCCACTTTTCTCCCAACAAAATTTATTAAAGCGTATCAAAAAAATTGAAACAGCCCCAAAGAATAAAAATCTAGTCTTGTTTAATAATCAAAAGAGAGTTTTGAATGATAAAATAAGTGTCCTTAACTCCATTATGGCCGGGCTGGAAGAAGATCTTAGGGTCAAAACAAATATGGCTACCGCATTGGCTTCTTATCATTCTGTCCTACACGGTGATAACGGAGATTCAGATTCTCAGCCGGTGAGTCAGTTGTTAGCCGATTCAGAAACAAAACAGGCTATATTGGCTTTGGTTCGTAAAGATGTGAGGAATACTTTGAAACAGGATCTGGCCAACTCGATTGAAGATGCTGGGATGTTACTTGAACTTCAGGTAACCATAAAACATATCATAAAAGCGCATCAAGAATCTGAAATTGAGGCAGCCTCTTTGTCGGCTAAATTAAGGGAGGTAAATGAAAGGATATCAGAGCTTGAGCAGAAAGAGGAAGAACATCGGCGTGAAAGTCTAAAAGATAATAGAGCAGATTCAAGATTAATCATCTTGTTTGATGAGATAGAAAAAGCGAATTCAAGTCTCCACCAACTCTTACTGCAAGTAATGGAAGAGGGGAGACTGACTCTTGCCAATGGTCAGATTACCGACATTAGAAACTCTTTTGTTATTTTAACTTCTAATGTTGGCTCCGGTGCGATAGGAGATATATTGAAGAGTAAAAGAATTGGTTTTGGGAGGTCTTTTAAATCAGTCGGAAGAGTCTACGATGAATCGGTTTTTGACGAAGTCGAGAAAAGTATTCTAACCGTTGCTGAACGGGAAATGGGGAAAACATTTCGACCAGAATTTCGCCGACGCATTGACGAGGTTGTAGTCTTTCGCCCGCTTTCTGAGAAAACATTTCATGAAATTTTGGATTATCACATTGAACTTTTCAGTCAATCTCTGAACGTAATTGGGGTTGATCTGGCGGTTGATCAAAAAGTCAGAGATATTATTGTGGAACATAGTCTTCATCGTCCGGAAGTCGGAGCCAGCCTCTTGGATCATAAGTTTAAGACATTAGTCAAAATTCCTTTGGGGCAACGGCTGTTTGCCGAGGAGACCAAAAGAACAATTGTAGTTTATGCGGATGCTTCTGGTAAAATAAAGTTTGCTTTGGGAGATTGATAAAAGCCCTTTGGGGGGCTTTTATTTTGTCTGAATTTATGTTTAAATACAGCAAAAATGTATGACTATCTCCACGTTGGCCGGGCAACGGATTTGACTAACAAGAAAGATCGCCGCTTTTACCGTGCTTTAGAAATAATGCCCGGTTTTTTAGCTTGGGCTACTATAGTTTTGGTGGTAGTATTATCTATTTTTGCTCCCGTTTTTATGGCTATATTTATTATTATCTTTGATGTTTATTGGTTAATTAAGACGATATATCTTTCCCTGCATCTAAGAGTTTCTTATAGAAAACTAAAACAAAATTTGAAAATTAACTGGTTAGACAAACTCAACCAGCTTAAAATTGAAAACTATAAACTAAAAACTATTAAATCATGGCAAGACGTTTATCACTTTATATTTCTGCCCATATACAAAGAGGATTATTTCACCATCGTTTCTACAATGGAAGGTCTTTTAAAAACAAGTTATCCCAAGTCAAAAATGGTGGTGGTTATTTGTTGGGAGGAAAGGGGCGGCAAAAAGACAGAGGAAGTTGTCCGTGAGGTGGGAAGGAACTATAAAAATTCTTTTTTAGACTTTGTCTCTATAATGCATCCGGCAAATCTTTCTAATGAAATTCCGGGCAAAGGTTCTAATACCGCTTACGCCGCAAAAATAGTCAAGGAATCTATTATTGATGACCGCAGGATTCCATACGAGCATATCCTTGTTTCTAATTTTGACATTGATACGATTGTTTCTCCTGAATATTTTGGGGTTTTAACTTACACTTTTCTTACCACTGAGAATCCTTTGCGGGCCTCATATCAACCCATACCTTTGTATATAAATAATATTTGGGAGGCACCATCATTTGCGAGGGTGGTCGCTTTTTCAGCTACTTTCTGGCACACGATTAAACAGGAAAAATCAGAAACAGCAACCACTTTTTCCTCTCATTCAATGTCATTTCAAGCATTAGCCGATGTTGGATTTTGGCAGAAGAATATGGTTTCGGAAGATTCCCGCATATTCTGGCAATGTTTTTTAAGGTACGATGGAGAGTATGAAGTTGTGCCTCTTTATTACCCCGTATCTATGGATGCAAATGTTGCGCCAACTTTTTTTCAGACCATAAAAAATGTCTACAAGCAGCAAAGACGTTGGGGCTATGGGGTAGAGAATGTGCCGTATTTCTTGTTTGGGTTTAGTAAAAATAAAGAAATCCCGCTCGAAAAGAAATTATATAGAGGATTTACTGCCGTTGAGGGCTTCCACTCTTGGGCAACCAACGCATTGATTATTTTCTTATTGGGCTGGCTCCCGGTGATATTGGGAGGGACAGAATTTAATAGAACGGTTTTGTCGTTTAATCTTCCCTATTTGACCCGATTAATCATGACTCTTTCCATGTTTGGCTTGGTATCTACTGCGGTTTTGTCTATTATCTTACTTCCTCCCCGGCCGTTAAAATACGGCAAGTTCAAATATTTTTGGATGATTGTTCAATGGGTTTTATTCCCTGTAACCACAATTGGTCTTGGTCTGTTTCCCGGTCTAGATGCTCAAACTCGCTTGATGTTCGGCAAGTATATGGGGTTTTGGGTCACGCCTAAGAGCCGCTTTAAATAACTCACACAACCTCTCTCCGCCTGTTGTTTTGGTGATAGGTGGTAATTGGACATAGAAATTCAAATGGACTTTTGTTTACAATTTAATTGAGGACGTGCTATTATGCTACTTAGTTTCTTGAAATTTGTGAGAGGATTTGTGGTCAAAAAAACAAAATCCAAAGAATATAAAAGATTAGACCTCGATGAAATTGCCAAGGCTTTGGGAGCTAAACGAATAACTGACCCCAAGGAAATAGAAGAATTTAAGAAAAAATATGGCTTATCGCATTCTCTTTTACCAATGTCCAAGAAATTAGATAGCACATTAAAAATTCGTTGTCGGAATCATCCCAGATATAAAGCTAAGCGAAAACCTAAAACAAGGTGTCGTACTTGCCATCTTCTTTATGTACTACGATGGCAAAATTCTAAAGAAGGACAAGGACGTCTGGGTGGTCTTAATCCATATCAATTCATAGTTTCCGGATATGAGCAACTTGAGGATGCCTGCAGTGAATTTGAAGTTTTCTAAAAATTAAACCGGCGTAATGCCGGATTTATTTTTAAACAATTTGAGCTCTTATTGCCAATCATCATCTATCTACCAAAGCAACCGGCGGAGGGTGTGTGCCTTTTTAAAATTTAGCAAATATTTTTAAAAGGTACACCCCGCAGTCATGCATGGAGGTTATGTCATCTATTCAGGTTAGGCGGAGCGACTATTCAAAATGAGTAAGGCGCTGGAAGCTGTCCAGTTTTTCTTTAAGAAGAGGGTGGCTATTTAGATTGGAATCTTCTTTGAGTAAAAGCCGGGCCTCAAGCTGGGCTTTTTTGATTAACTCAACATTAGCGAGCGAGGCCATTGCGAGGTCTGGAAGGCCGGACTGCTTGACTCCGAAGAATTCTCCGGGTCCGCGGATTGTCATATCTTTTTCGGCTAATACGAAACCATCATCGCATCCGACCAAAGCTTTTAACCGTTGATTTATGTTTTTATCAGAAGTTGAAGAAAAAAGAAGGCAATATGACTGGTGTTCTCCTCGTCCAACTCGGCCCCGGAATTGGTGCAATTGAGCCAGGCCGAATCTTTCGGAGTTCTCTATCATCATAATTGTAGCGTTCGGGATATCTACCCCTACTTCAATTACAGAAGTGGCAACTAAAATATCAATTTTTCTTTTATTCTCCGAAGCTTTAGCGAAGGAGGACATAATTTCATTTTTTTCTTTAGGTTTCATCTTGCCGTGTAGCATTGCTACTTTCAAATCCGGAAATACTTCTTCTGATAACTTTTTATATTCTTCCTGAACTGCTTTAGCTTCGGCCCAAACCAATTTCATCTGTGAAAGTGGTTTGCCCTGAACTTGTCGAAGGGCTCCATCATTTTTCTCGGCCTCAATCCGAGGACAGATAACAAAAACTTGCCGCCCCGAATTAACCTCATCCCGGATAAAATTGTAAGCAGATTTTCTTTGCAGTGGCGAAACTACCTTGGTGATTATTCTTTGTCTGTTTTTCGGTTTTTCTTTTATTATGGAAATATCCAGGTCGCCGTAGATAGTCAGGGCAAGAGTGCGGGGGATGGGGGTGGCAGTCATGGATAAGAGGTGGGGTACGGTTTCTTTGTTCCCCTCGGCCTGAGCTCGGGACGAAGGCTTGACCAATGTGGCTCGCTGGGCCACTCCGAATCTATGTTGTTCATCTAAAACAACGAAAGCGAGATTTTTAAACTGGACATCTTTTTGTATTACAGCATGAGTTCCAATGATAATATCAACCTCGCCTTTGGCGATTTTGTTTTTGAGATTTGTTTTTTCTACCTTTTCGTTATTAAATCTGGCTTCGGAACCTGTCAGAAGTCCGATATTTAGAAAATTATTGCCCAACAGTTCTGACATTGTTCCAAAGTGTTGATTTGCCAAGACCTCTGTCGGAGCCATGAAAACTGATTGATAACCCGCTTTAGCTACTTGAACGGCTCCCATGAGTGCAACAATGGTTTTACCACTGCCGACATCTCCTTCCATGAGTCGGTTCATGGGGTAAGTTTTTTCAAGGTCTTTTAAAATTTCCCAAGCGGCTATTTTTTGATCTTTTGTTAGTTCGAAAGGCAACCGTGAAACAAAATCTTGGATGAGATCTTTGTTAAATTTAATTCGAACGGATTTCATCTGATTGAGTTTTCTTCGCTCAAGAAGGGCTTTTAACTGGAATAACAACAGGTCATCGAAAGCGAGGCGTTCTTTCGCAATTTCCGCTTCTTGACCGCTGTTGGGATAGTGGATTTTGTTTAGGGCATTGACTAGGGACGGAAGATTGTACTTTTTTATTATTTCTTCCGGCAATGTGTCCGGAACCCCCAGACCTTTTAAGATTGGCTTGATGAGAAAGCGCAGATATTTTGAGGTAACTCCATCTGTTTCCGGATAGATTGGGATAAGTCCTCCGGTATGGGTTAAGTTGTAGTTCTTAAATTCAATGTTCTGTATTTTTTCGTAGGTCGGACTGGAAAGGTAAAGGCCGTGCTTATCTAGATTAGCTTTTCCGGCAAGGCTAACTAATGTTCCCTCCCTTAAACTATTTGCGATAAACGGTTGGTTAAACCAGACAACCTTTATTGCTCCGGTTTCGTCTCCGACCAAAGCATTGGTCACGGACATTCTTTTGGCCTGCCCGCCGAAGCCTTGGCGTAGGCGGGGGAATATCATCCGGTTGCTCATTTTTAAAACTTCCCCTTGAATATTCACTTTTTGTCCCGGTTCAATTTCCGAGACAGAAATAACACGGCTGTAATCCTCGTAACGCACAGGAAAATGCCAGAGAAGGTCTTTTATGGTTTTTATTCCGAGCTTGGAAAGGCGAGGTAGATTTCTTGGCCCCACGCTTTTTAATTTTTCGACGGGTAAAGAGAGATCCATATTTCGGCGTAATTTTAGCATTTACTAGGCAAAATTAAAAGCGGATAAACCAAAACCGACCTAAAGGTCGGTTTTGGCTTATCAAAGTGTCTGGTTATACAACTTAACTCGAACCTATTTTATCAAAAAATGTCCGCTTTTGTTATTGGACAGAAAATGATATAATATCTTTATATCTGTCTAATAACTTTATGCCCCAAGTTCATAGTAAGAAAATCAAAAAAATGGTTAGACTCGAAAGGATAAGAGGTAAAACTTATCGAGAATTAACCAAGATGTTTGGTATCCCAAAGAGTACTCTGTCTTATTGGTTTGGAGATACGTTGGGTCATCCTTACGATCGAAGTCAGCAATTAAATCACCTGATGCGTATACGGCCATTAGCGCGTGCGGCAATACAGAAAAAAATTCAAGATAAACATGAAATTTTAAGGATTAAATTAGAAAAAGAGATAAAACAGTATCCTATAGAAAATGTCGGTACCCTCAAGTTATTTTTAGCAGCTCTCTATTGGGCAGAAGGCGCAAAAAATGACAGGGCGAGTGGGGCGATATTTGTAAATACAGATCCTAGTTTGTGTAAATTGTACATTACTCTACTGAGAAAATGTTATAATATTGACGAATCTAGGTTTAGAATTAGATTGCATCTGCATTATTACCATGGGATTAAAAAAACTCGAAGATTCTGGTCTAATTTGCTCAAAGTGTCAGAAGAAAAATTCGGCAAGATATATATTAAATCGAGAAGTAAAACCAAAAAATTTAGAAAAAACTTTGGTGGCATTTGTTTCATACGGTATACGGATAGTGATTTAAGAAGAGAATTGTTGGAAATTTCTAAACAATTCTGTGAGTTGATAATTTCAAAACAAAACATGTCCTCGTAGCTCAGCGGATAGAGCGTTTCCCTGCGGAGGAAAAGGTCGGCCGTTCAAATCGGCCCGAGGACACCTATTATAATCCTATTTTTCTACTTATTAAGTCAACTAATGATTTTTCATGTTCTCTTTCGGCGACAAAGTGAATTATTAATGACCGTATCTCTACTGGATTTTGATTTTCAATAGAAATTTTAACGTAGGGCATATACCATTTTTTTGATTCCAGGCTTAATTCTTTCGGGCCGGTTGGGGGATAGTCCAACCAGAACGATTTTAGTTCTTTATAATAATATGTTTTGTCCTCAATGGTTATGCCAGCTTGGTTGACGGTAATTTGGCATATCGTCGGTTTTTTGTTGGCGTAAAGTACAAGCATCAGCGAGGAGAGAACCAGAGCGATACCGGTTAAAGTATCCCAGTGGTAAAAAAATATCGCGCCTGCGCTGATTAGTAATGCGGTTACAATAACAGTCAGATATTTTTTTTGAGGGTTGTAATAAAACGGGGGAGCTTCCCATTCAATCCCGTTAGAAGTAGCCTCGCCGAGGTCCTTCGGACTCGCGCTTTTGGCGCGAGCGAGACTTCTAATGGGATCAACCAAAGGCACCTTCTCCGTAACGGGTGTTATTTCTTTTTTCCCTGTTTTTTTTCTTAAATCAACGACTCGGGTCATGGCGGTGTATTCTTAAAATAGCTCGAACCGAATTTCCTCGCCGCGCTTTGCGTGGCTCGGATGTGGCGGGGCAAAAATGAGCGGCTTCGTCACGAAAATTAACAATTTCAAGTTTTTCTTTGGCGGCAAATTCTTAAAAAACTCATGAAAAAATTATTGAACTTCATATTTAACTTCGTTCGGGAAAAGCATAAGGAAGGGGTAACCGACATAATTTCTTGTGATTTTTCCGCAGCCAACTTTTTTCAGAAAATCAACCATCTCTCCGGCTATCTTTTCAGGATTCACTTTTTCATCTTTACCTATGTATTCGATTTCCACAAAATCACCCAAACTTTTTACCGAATCAACCGCAACTTCAAAATCCTCGTAAGTCCAAATTTTTCTCAATTTATCAACAACAACAAGGGGTTTGAAATTGAGAGCCGAAAGAATTTTCTTGACTGGTTCTATATTCTCAAGCTTGGTTTCAAATTCATCGCAATAATGACTCCTCCCATTTTTATCAAAATGCCAGTTTTTGTAATTGAAAGAATATTTTCCTTCGGCGTCTCGCAATCTCAACCATTCTGCAACTGGCCTTGTTGCAAGAAAATCTCTATGTGCTGGGGAAAAATATTCATCAACTTGGCGTTTCTCCGATTGAAAATTACCATTCTTCTCCAAAAATTCTATCAACGGTTTAGAGTTTTCGACATTAACTTGGATTTCAATTTCGATGTTTTTATTCGCCATAAATATATGATTAAAAAATTTCTTTTGCCCTTCCCTGCCTACCGCAGGCAGGTAAAATATGGTTCGAGCCGATTTGTTTTCAGGTTCTTTGGTAGTTTGGAATGCTTTCGGTGCTTCGCAATTCATTTTACCCGCCCGCCGCGAGGTTGAGCTTTCTCGCTTGCAAAATCCTATTTGGCGGTGTCGTGAGGGACGATTGGAAAACTTTGATTAGTGAACTGTATAGATATTTTCAGGAGAATCCCTTTAAGCTGGATTTTAACATTGTCTTGGAGAATTAAAAAGACCCAGAAATGGGTCTAAATGGCTTATCTTAAAATTCCATTCGGCAATATAGAATTCCACCAGTGGTTTACCGACATTGTCGTAATCCACATTACCAACAAGACAAGAATGAATGTCTGTATGGCCCCCCAGTTAAAAAGAACATCAAGTTCTCTGCCTTTGGAATCCACAAAAGCAAGTAAGAGCAGAACTAATAGCAGCCCTGTTAAAATAAAAACTACAAAATTGTTTAAAAAATAACCAGATAGAAACCCCGCGATAAGAGCCAAAAATGGATCCCACCAAAAGGGTAGCCAAGCATCATCTTTATTGAACAACGGCATCATTTCCTCCTAGTGTGAACGAACTCCTAAAACTGTGCTATATATTAACATTCCCTTTATAGTATGTCAACAAGGTTCGAATCCCTTCGACTATTGGGCATATTCTGGCCATTTGCTCGAACCCTGGAAAACCACAGTAATCCAAACATAAAACAACAAAACTCATCTTTCGATGAGCTTGTCCCACGTTGCGGAGGGTAGAGGAGTCGAACCTCTAAGGGATTGCTCCCGATGGTTTTCAGGACCATTGCCATACCATTAGGCGAACCCTCCTTTTTTATTTAATATTGCCGCTGGTTATTTTGTAAGCGTTGATTCCTTTAGAGACTTCACTAAGAAGAAATGCCCCTAAGACCTCATAAGCCAAAAACCTTTCCAGCGCGATGTTCCTTTGTGAACTATGTAGACGCCTATGGCTATCACTTGATTATCCATATTCTAATTTTACCACTTTTTGAGCTTTAATTCCAGAGATTTTCAAGGTAAAAACAACTGGCGGAGGAGGTGAGATTCGAACTCACGATAGGATTTCTCCTATACGGCTTTTCGAGAGCCGCGCCTTCAGCCACTCGGCCACTCCTCCGCAAAGGGCTGGGTTCGAAACCGGTGCAATACCATTATGTGAACCCTCCGTATCAAAAATTTAACATGCTATCTCGGTAAACGAAAGCCCCGTCCATTAGCCCATGTGGATATCTTCTGCTGTTGATGTAGTTTTTGTCTGGTATACTTACTGTAATAATTAAAGTTCAATATATTGGGAATTAAAAAGCCTAATGTTTTGAAAAATTTAAAGTGAATAAAATTTGGTGGGTTGTTTTGGGGGTTGTAGTAGTCGTCGGGGCATGGTGGGCTTATTCAGATAAAGTTCCATCTTTTCCTGATCTTGGAAATCAAAACCAATCAGGTGCAAGCCCGAGTCCTGTTGCGGGGGCAGTGACTAAACCGGTCGCTAAGAAAACAGGAAGCGCCGTCCCTGTTTCAACTAAAAGCTATACCGAGTTGGTCAAGGAATATGAAGGCAGAAGGATCCAATTTGACGAACGGTGCCAAGTAACTCCTCAAAATCCTACTTATAAAAACGGTACCAGCATCTTACTGGATAATCGGTCAGCAAGCGCAAGAAGTGTTATGGTCGGGGGAACGAAATATGATTTGGTTGCCTATGGTTATAGGATAATTACTTTATCCAGCTCGAGTTTGCCCAAGGAATTAGCTGTAAGTTGTGGTTCGTCCGGAAATGTCGGAACGGTTTTGCTTCAAGCCCAGATTTTACAGTAATAATAATTCTAGTATTAAAAATACCCCGTCAAACGGGGTATTTAATTTTGTTTTAAAACTAGAAAATGGCCTATTCTGTCAAGAACCTCTTCCATATTCAAGCAATCAAAAGCATTCTCCGGCGTATTGACTCCAAGTCTGGTTTTTTCTTCGGCCATCATTTCGGCGATGACTGCCGTCGTAAAACCGGTCGTTCTTTGCATGGCGGTAAGGCCGGTTTCGTTATCGTATAGGTCTAAGAGTGAAATTGATTTTTGTCTGTTTTCTTTATGGGCTGACACTCTCATCCAGACCAGATCTGGATTTTCGGCGTTGATGGGAGCATTTAAATATTCCTCGATTGCTTGTTCGAATTTATCTGCCGGTACGGTCTTGAAGAAATCCACGAATCCCGGCCAGCGAACGGTTTTTTCAGAAAAGTATTTAACACCCCAGCCGCGGAACGAATCGGCGGCAAGAGATGCTCCGGCGGTAACAAATGCCTCAATTCGTCCGTTGAATCTGTCGGAGAATTGTTGCAGTTCCAGTACGATTAATTGGCAATAATCATGGAACGGTTTTACCAGCACTATTTTGCCGTCATATAAAATTGGCGCCAGGTCATAGCAGATATGCTTTAATCCTTCCGAATGGAAGACTTTTTGATAGAAGATCGGGGGCTGTGGTCTTTGGGGGAGTCCGCCCACCAGGATTTCTATGGCCTCTGCTCCGCCCAAGTCTTGCATTAGTTTTTTTGCAAGCATAATTCCTAAACCTGGCATAAGCCCGCAGTCGGGAACTATGGAAACAGGCGTATTAGGATATTTTCTATTCAACTCAAGCATTTTCTTTGTTACCTCAACAACGCCACCTAAATCGCAGAAATGCACGTCGGCCTTAATGGCTACTTCGGCTAGTTTGAGATTATATTTTGCCGGAAGCGCGCTAATAACGACATCAAATTGCTTAAATAATTTAACAGGATTTTGATTTTTCTCGGCATCAAATAGTATTGGAACACAGCTTCTTTTTGAGCGGGCAAATCTATTTATAAAGCGATAGGCTTGAATGGTTTTCTCTTCGTCTATGTCTCCAATAGCCACCAGTTCAGTGGCGGTGCTTTTTGCAAGCAGGTAAGCGATAGCTTTTCCTACGCCTGTGCCGAGCACCAGATATTTCTTTGGACTCATGATTTCTCCAATTTCAACGAACTTTGTGCTCAAACTACTCCTATTCGGTTTTTTTGACAATGAAGGATTTATTTTGGTTGCTGGGGCAATCAATTGTTGGAACTGCTTCTAGGCGATTAGTTGAGAGGGTTTTTAGGTATTATTTAGAAAATAAAAACACCGAATATTAGTCGGTGTTATGTTCCCCAATCATTAAGGTTAGGCGGGTCTTTCACGGGCTTATGTATCCTTGCGGACAATTTTCTGAACATTTGAGGATACCAGTCGATGGGCGCTGCCCTTATATGGACCGTCTATCATGACAGCGATACGCTCACCATCAGGGTCTACTATAACCATCATACAATGACGACCTTCAAATATAAACTCATCGCCCATGACGAGCTTGTCGAAGGTTGTATTAATAAGCTCTGGCTTTGTCATATTTATCTCCACCCCAACACTTCCCAACCATCTTCTTTATATAGACCAAGTCCGTCTTTTCCTTCACAGCATTCAAGGAAGGCATTCTCACTATCAGACCAGTAAAAGTTGCCTTGAGAAACTTTTACCCCTGGTCCCGAAAAGCGGAGCCTCACAGGTTTTGTTTTCCTCTTTGGAGGTTGAGTAGTTTTCCAGCTGGTTTTAGCCATTAAGCACTCCTTCAAGTTGAATAGGAACTGGGAAGATATTAGCAAACAAAGGATTATCAATCAATATCCCCGATGTCATTCCTTCGACTATGCTCAGAACAAGTCACGACACCTGTCCGTCCGAAGCCTTGGCGAAGGAGGATTCATTAAGTTTACCATCTTTAAAATTCTGGACGAGGATGGTAGTATCTGGAAATGCCATATATTTTATTGGATGAATCTGGAGACTTAGGATTTTCTTTTAAGAAGGGTTCTTCTAAGTTTTTTATTGTTACAATAATTTTTACCGAGTCAAAAAGAAGTTTAGAGAAAATAGCCAGAAAAATTCACAAAACTTTAAGGAAAAAGTTTAAAAAGGTTGGTGTTCTGCATGCCTACAAAGAAGCACCGATAACTTGTCATAGATTACTAAAAGATTTGGCAAAAACAGACTCTGGTATTTTATTGGTGGTTTTAAATAAGAGAAAAGTTTTTACCAAGTTGCAAGATGAAAAACCAGTTTTATATAACTATGTTACAAATATTTTATTAGAACGTTTGATGAATAAAAAACCTATCCCAATTGATAAGCCCATTACCCTTATTGCCGCTCAAAGAGAAACTAATAAATTCTTGAACGAAAATTTTAAGAATTATTTATCTAAACAAATTAACAATAATCACAAAATTTCGTTAAAGGTAGAAATTGCTACTCCAGCCGAAGAAAAGTCATTGCAAGTCGTTGATTTTGCTTCTTGGGCCATATTTCGTAAATATGAGTTTGGAGATGATAGTTACTACAATTTGGTCAAGGTGAGAATCATCGAGGAAGCGCCATTATTCCCCTAAAAACAAGGCCCCACCGCTTGAATGAGACGCCTTACGGTATCCCAACGGTGAGGTCTTACTTGTTAATCCTATTATAGCATAGCCTAGGATATAAAAGCAAATCCTGTGGATAGTGGTTAGAACCTCTCTGGAAAACATAAAAAACTTAAGATTTCCTTGAAGGAAACGTATAATTATATTTCTCAAGAGCGGGAAAATATAGTTATTGAAAGTTCTATGTTAGAACCTCCAAGTAATGGCTCTAAATATGGAGAAGCAGACGTTTTTGCGTCTGCTTCTCCTACTCTGTTGCGGGGGTGGGAAATGGGATTCGGTCACGAATAAAAGTTGCTCCGTCGATCAACTTTTTTCTCGACCCCGACCTCGCGTCGCAGTCTGCTGACTGCGACATGCTGCGGTCTTTCGAATCCCACCCGAGAGTCAAGCGGTTGACTCTCTCCCTCGCAGACATAGTCAAAAACAAAAACACTCCATCTCAGAAGTGCCTTTGTTTTTGAATGTTGCGGGGGTGGGATTCGAACCCACGACCTTCAGGTTCTGGCTGTTTGCTGCCATTACTGACAGTGTCGGACTATCCCATCATCCGCCAATTGGCGGATGCTCCCATTATAGTCTCTGAACGTCGTCACCAAAGGTGACTTTCGCTGCTGATTGCCCTCTCGGTTATGAGTAGGGTTTCCGGCAATTTAGAAAGTTTTTCCATACCACATTACTATGATAGGTCACAATTCAATTATGAGCCTGACGAGCTGCCGCTGCTCTACCCCGCGATCAACTGATAATTACCCTAACATTTTTTAGAAAAATTACAATCCACCCCCGCAACATCGGATTGACGATCAATAAAAACTGTGCTAATATCTTGGCACAGTTTTTGGTTCGTTGAAAAGGAGAAGGTATGACAACTCAAGGAAGACCAAAGCTAAGAGAAATTGGTCACGATGATAGATTTGCAAGTAGTGGTAAATTTAGAGCAGTAACAATGATTGATTCCTGCTATTATCAGATTGGGGCAGATACTAACACACCCGAAGAAGCCGTCTCTCTTTGTAGAGAATTTGCTATCAGCAGAAGCGATCTATTCCAAGTTTATGATGATACAGGAAAAACTTATTTCTAATGTGGCATAGTAGCCACTTTTTAATTTGTAGCAAGCCCATAAATCTCCTTGATGCTCGGTATCAAAAGATGCCAACTACGTAACAGTTCCGCAACAAGCGAACGAAGGTGAGCGCAGTGGCCGGAACAGCAGTGGAGGTTACAAAGAAGCGCGCAGTGTTAATTTTACAAATAGATTTTTAGGTGTATTATCTGTTCAGTTCCTGCCAATTCATAAAGGATTCAATTGTGGAATGCGACTGCTTATTGCCCAATGATTTGGACGGAACTGTGAGTAATCGGGAGTGTTTACTTAATAAAAATCACCGTGGACTTCATCTTGTCAAAGTCGGCAATGGGGATTATCTATTGTGGTATTCCCTTGATGAATGTTTCTGTAACAAAACCCCCTGTGAATGTTTTATCTTTCAGAATATTACTGAAGCTGAAGCCAAAAAACTTCTTGACGATACGGTGCGATAATATCGCACTTTTTTTATTTATAACCTCTCGAGGGCTTTTAGGTTCTTATCCGGCAAATAAAGCATGAGAATTCCTACAACAATACCGCCGACTGCCGTGGTTATTTGATTGCCACCGAAAATCCAGATATCTACCATATCCAACACGATCCACACACCCCGCCAGATGAGAATAATTCCGATTGCCACCGACATGCCTTTGGTGAAATATTTTATGTTGAGTATGTTCATATTGCGTATTGTAGTATAAAAACCTATTAAAGACCAGAAAAGATAAATACAGTACAATTGATTTTTGTGAATTTTCCCGTATAATCATAGATAACTGACAAAAGGTAATTGTCGGCGTAGCTCAGCTGGTTAGAGCGAGGGTATCATAAACCCTAGGTCGCAGGTTCAAGTCCTGCCGCCGACACAAGGAGGCCGGTTCCTTTGGAGAAGGATGACGCAGCCAAGTCTGACTTGGCATAAATTTCTTATATATACAGTGAAGAATGCTTTTAAACATCAATTTCATCAATTTGACTCCGGTCTCCGGCTGATTTCAGTTCCTATGGAGGGCACCAAAACGGCAACTGTTTTGGTTTTAGTTGGAACAGGCTCAAAATATGAGACCAAAGATATCAATGGAATTTCTCATTTTCTTGAGCACATGATGTTCAAGGGCACCACCAAGCGACCCGGTAAAATGGATATTGCCAGAGAACTCGATGCTATCGGCGCCGAGTACAATGCTTTTACTGGCAAGGAATATACCGGATATTACGCTAAAGCGAGTATGGAGAAATTAGATACTGTTATGGATGTGGTGTTTGATATTTTTCTTAATTCCAAACTGGCTCAAGAGGACATTAATATTGAAAGGGGAGTAATCGTCGAGGAGTTAAACATGTATCGCGATATGCCCCAGCGTTATGTCGGGGACTTGTTTGACAAGCTTCTTTATGGTGATCAGCCGGCCGGTTGGGATATCGGTGGAGAAAAGGAAACCGTCATGTCGCTCAAGAGAGAACAGTTTGTAAATTACTTTAACTCTCATTATATTGCCAAAAACACAATCATTGCTGTCGCTGGTAATATTAATCCGGAAGTTGTGGAAAAGAAAGCCGGTGAATATTTTTATACCATAAGAGACGGTAATCTTGTAACTAAGTTGCCGGTTGTAGAGAAACAGTCTGAACCGGCGCTTCTCGTTCATTATAAAAAAACAGACCAGACTCATTTTCATCTCGGATTTCGTTCCTGCAATATGTTTGATGATCGCAAATATCCTTTGAGCGTTTTGGGTACGGTTCTTGGTGGAGGCATGAGTTCAAGATTGTTTGAAGAGGTCCGCGATAAACGGGGTTTGGCTTATTATGTCGGAGCTGACAATGAAACCGCTACCGATGCCGGTTATTTCATGGTAAAAGCCGGGGTCAACAATGAAAAAGTATACGAAGCAATCAAGGTAGTCATGGATGAAATAAGAAAAGTAAAAGACAGGGGAATTACAGCAGAGGAACTCCAGCGGGCCAAAGACAACATTTCGGGTTCAATGGCTCTTGGCCTTGAGCATTCCGATGCTGTTGCCAATGCCTATGCGGGACCCATACTTTTTGAAAATAAGGTTTTGACTCCAGAAGAAGAACTCGTTAAAATAAAGAAAGTGACGCTTGAAGAAATCCATAATGTCGCCAAGGAAGTTTTTGATAATAATAAGCTGAACTTGGCGGTAATAGGACCCTTTGAAGACGAGGAACCGTTCAAGAAAATCCTGAAGATTTAGTTAGAAGTTCATCAAGTTCTTAAAGTTCATAAAGTTATTTTACAGACTTTATAACTTTACAAACTTGAAACTTGCGCAAAGCGCATGCCTGACCATATCCACGTAGAAATAAATACGGGAACAATCTTAAGAATCGTTTTGATTATTCTTTTTTTCGTCTTTCTGTATATTTTGAAGGATGTTTTAATTATCTTTATTTTTGCCTTGATAATTGCTTCTG
>CAZZGH010000003.1:7332-34543 GCA_964653875.1 uncultured Candidatus Saccharibacteria bacterium | reverse complement strand
GAAATGCCGAGAGACAAGAAAGATTTGCCGCAGGAGCAAATCTATTCTGGTTCGATGAAGGCATATGTCCTGAAGCGGTTCTGCGCGGGATGGGGCGGAGTGATACAAAACATGCTATACTTTAATCAGTGGGGAAATATATTCCAAATTTTAATTTAGCTGCTATCTCTGGTTTCAATTTTGATTTGGGGCCGTCGGGGCTGTTTGCAATTTTAGGCCTGATATTTTTATTGCTTTATGGATTGAGCTTGGGCAGGACGCGCGCTTTGATATCTCTTCTGGGGATTTATATTGCATACGCAATTATGTCGGTATTTCCTTATCTTGACCGCCTGCATGAGCTCGTCAAGATCTCGCCGGAGTTGTATTTCACGCGTGTAGGATTATTTTTGCTTGTTTATGTAGTAGTTTTTGCTGTGCTTAACAATTCACTTGTCAAAAGCCGCCTGACCATTAAAGAGGCCTCGTTTTTGTCGGTTTCCATTATCAGTATCATGCAGCTGGGTCTTCTGGTTACGATAATTACCAACATAGTTCCCGTGAGTGCTCTGAAGATATCGGGCAACTTATACTATGTTTCTGAATATTTCTCAACCCATGAGGCCTTGTTCTATTGGTTTTTAGCGCCGATTATTATTGTTTCTTTTATGAAGAGAGGTAAAAAACACAGAAGTTCAGAAGATTAAAAAACAGAGATATTGGTCTCCGGGTAGTATGAGCAGGGGCATCCTGCACAAGGGCAGGATGCCCCTGCTCATCGTTCTGCTCATCGTTTTTATTTGCCTTTTTCTACTCGTTCAACGTATTCGCCGGTTTCGGTGTTTATGCGAATAATATCACCCTGGTTTATAAACAGTGGGACATTGATAGATGCGCCGGTTTCTATTTTAACTTGTTTTACTCCACCTTGAGCAGTATCGCCGCGGATGGCGGGAGGAGCTTCTACAACTTTAAATTCCATTTTAACCGGAAGCTCGATGTTTACAATATTGCCGTTATATTCAACGGCATCAAGAATCGTGGCGGCCTTTAAGAATTTAGTGGCTTCGCCGATAAGCTCTTCTGTTAGCAAAAATCTTTTTGTAGGCTCATCCTCATAAGAAAACCAATACTGATCCCGATGATTATATAAGAATTTAACCCTTCGGCGTTCAATATCAGCTTCTTCAAAAACATCAGATTGAGCGAAGTTTCTCTCGAGAATCTTGCCGTTTATCACGTTGCGCATCCTAACTTGCACCGTAGGGCGGCGCTGTTGCATCTTTAGATGGTGCGTTTCGAGTACGACATAGGGCTGACCTTCATATATCAAAAAAGTTTTGGATTTTAATTCATTTACTCCGAGTGACATAGTGCGTGCATATTAGCAAATTATAAAAAAATTTCAACTAAAAGACCTTAATGGTCTTGTTAAAGTCTTCTCATTGAATTGTAGGGCTTATTTTTTAAAAAGCAAAGTTAACACAAATACTACTCCGCTAGCGAGAACCACAATTGGTCCCGGATGAAAATTGAAATAGTTTGCGAATAAAATTCCACCTAAGGCGGAAATACCACCAAATAATGCCGCAAATTTAGTAAAGCGGGTAAGGCCAATAGAAATATTCTTAGCTGCTGCTGCCGGGATTATAACTAAAGCGCCCATTAGAAATACACCTGTTACCTTAAGTCCCAGAGCGACTATAACAGCGACCAAGAGAAGAAACAGAAAGTTTATTCTTGAGACATTAATTTTCATTGATTGGGCAAGTTGTTTGGAAATTATACTCAATGTCAATTCGCGGTATATCCGAGTCATGGTAAAAAAGACCAAGACGGTCGCTATGATAGTTATGATGGCATCTGTGGGGCTTATTTTTGTAATATCACCAAATAATGCTTCCAATAATTCTGGTTCTGGTGTGATTAAAATTCCCAAAGCTAAGCTTAATGCGAAAAAAATTCCGACCAAAGTTTCGGACGGCAATTCGGTTTTTCTTTCCAGAAACCAGATACCGACAATGGCTAAAAACAAAGCAGTAAAGGCGCCGAAAAACGGGTTAATCTTAAAAATTATGGCTAAAGCGATTCCGGGCAGGGCAACGTGGGAAATCACATCACCGACAAGGGACATCCTTTTCATGATCATAAATGAGCCAAGATATCCGGCTCCTAAACCGATAAGAATCCCAACTAAAAGTTGTAAAAATAAGGGGCTAGTGATTGTGTTCATGCTTATAGAAACTTGCTTCGCCGCCATAAAGTTTGGCAAGAGAAGCTGGGTCTAAAACCATACTTGGTTCGCCATAACAAACCATCTCCTTGTTTATGCAGATAACATTGTTGGCGTATTTGTAAACGATATTCAGGTCATGGGAAATTAGCAAAATAGTAAAACCTAGTTTGTCTTTTAATTTTTTCAATAAATTATAAATTGTTTCTTCCCCGCCGACATCGATTCCGGCAGTAGGTTCATCAAATAAAAGCACATCCGGATTATCCAGAATTGACCAGGCGATCAAAACTCTCTGAATTTGGCCGCCAGATAGCCAGCCAATCCGTTGCTTTAAGACGTGGTGTTCGATGTGGTGTTCATCTGCCATCCCGACTGACTTTAAGGCGCTGATAATTTTACTTAGGTTTTTTTCTTTGAACCTTAAAAATTCCCCGACGCTTAGAGGAAAATCTTTGTCAATATTAAATTTTTGTGGAATATAGCTTACTTTTAGTCCCGGAGACCATCGGATCCTTCCGGAGTAGGGGACAAGACCCAAAAGAGCGCGAAATAATACCGACTTGCCGGATCCATTCGGACCAACAATGGCCAGGACATCTCCTTTTTGAACAAAAAAATTGAGCCTTCTTAGCACTTCATTATTATCAAATTTTACCCCCACATTTTCTACGGTTAGAATAGTTTCTTGATTAGCCATAAGATTAAATATCCGATTTTAAGTATACAATAGTTTAAATGGTTAAACCACTTTGACAGGAATAATAAAGTATGATATACTAATGTTCATGAGAAAACTACTCAACATTGTTAAGTATTTTTTGTCGTCTTTGATCTTGGCGGGTTTTATTTTATCTCCCTTTGCCGTAAACGCTTACGGTAGCAAAGATTTAAACATTTCAGATCCAAACGCAATAGTTTGCGAGGCTTTGGGCAGAATAGGCATGAGTTGCGGGACTTCACAATCAACTCCTCTTTCTTCCTCGCCAACTCTTTTACCGACTTCAATCGGCAGTACGAATAGTGGTTCAAATTTAACTGCTGCTATTTATAATTCAGGGAGTAAGAATAAGAAGGGGGATATTGTGCTTGTTAGAGTAGTAGGACAACCCGAAGTATATGAAATAATCGGTGGCAAAAGACATTTTATTCCTACCAAAGATATATTCTATGATTACGGCTTTAGAGATGAATTGATTCAAAATATAACGGCGGAAGAGTTAGACAGGTATCCTCGAATGAAACTTGTAAAAATGGAAGGCAATAAGAAAACCTATTATTTAACCGAAGAGCAAATGCTTAGACCGATTCCTAATGAAAAAGTATTTGATTCTTATGGAAACAGAGAAGAAGACATTATAATGATAAGCAAAAAAGAATTTAATTTTTATCCCCAGAACCAATTTGTCTTTCTTGAAAAACCGTTGAGGAGAGATGTATTCCAAATAGTTAAAGGGAAGAAGAGATATCTCACTCCTCTGGCCGTGCAGAGAATGAAACTAAGAGACATTGATGTTGCTCCGGTAAATGAAGTAGAGATGGCATATTACAAGACGGGTTCTCCGATAATTAACTAAAACAAAACTGCCTAAACGGGCAGTTTTGTTTTGTTCTGTAACCTGCTATATTCATCGGCAGGCAGACGCTCTTTTAAAAGGAAGAACCATGAATATGGATTGCCACATTGGCTACCTCAAAGTTCTAGGTGCTGTCTTAATCTGGGCAGTTATAAACGGTTTAATTATTAAAGACGCTGGAAATTATGTAGCTCCGACTGTTTTAGGAGCTCTTATGTCACTTGTGGGGGTTATCCTATTTTTACCGACCATGTTCTATACTGGTAGGCCCAAGCTGGATAAAAGAAAGAAATTTCTTCTTTTGGGTTTAGGATTGTCAGCCGCACTCAATAATAGTTTTTTCTATACCGCACTGACAATGACTCCGGTTTACAATGCGGCCTTAATTCATTATTTTGCTTCAGTTTTAGCAATTTTATGGATTGTGGTGGTTCCTGTATTTAAAGAGAAACTAGATAAGGCCAGTTTGGTATCCGTGATTCTCGGAATTATAGGATTGATAATTATGACTGGTTCGAGTTGGATGGAACATAAACCTTGGTTATACTTTGCGCTTTTATCGGCTGTTTTTTATAGTCTAGAAATTGTTTTTTCGAGACAAGTTTCTCAAAACGAAGTAGACCCAAAATTTTCGGCTTTCACTAAATTAGGGTTTCAACTGTTAATAATGCCGGTAGTCGGATTAATGCTGGGGCACTCCTTTCATGTACCGTTGGAAAGCCTGCCCTACATAGGTTTTGCTGGTCTGTTACTATTTATTTCTTTTGTTTTAATTTTTTCGGGATTAAAGATTGTGCCCGTAAAGCATTTCTCTGCCCTTGGGTATTTAGATAGGGTTGGTGCCATTGCCATTGGGAGATTTTACTGGGGAGAGGTGTTTGGCCCCGCTGTATGGATAGGTGGGTTCTTGATTCTTGCAGCTGAAATACCGATAATATTTTTTACAAAAAAAGACGCTTAAAGCGTCCTTTTAATTTATTGTTAATAGTTCTTTATATTTCTCTAGCAATTCTTTTGTAATCTTTTTTGTTTTTATAATTTCAGCATAAGTGGAAGCACTGGGTCTAATGGATCTGTCCAAGCTTCCATCTTTCCGATTAATTTTTATCAATCCCATTTGTGAAAAAAATCCATCCCATTCCCAAGTATCAGTTAGCGCCCAATATTGGTAGCCGATGATATTAGCGCCGTCGCGAATGGCATCGTGGATCGCTTTCAGGTGGATAACAATGAATTCTTCTCTGAATTTGTCCGCATCATCATTAAGGCCGTTTTCGGTTATAACGATAGGCAATCCAATGTCTTTAAATTTCATTATCATGTCATACAGAGCTTGAGGATAGAATTCTTTAGGCCTCTCGTCTTGGGCGCGATTTTCGGGATTCCACTCGATTGCAAAAGGTTTATTTTCCAACCAGTTTAGCGGATTTTTCCAGCTGGGAATATGAAGTTTCAGATTCGTTCTGCCGTAGTAATTTAGACCAATGAAATCTCTGTCCGTGGAACCAAGCATATAGTCCAACAATAACGTGTTAGAGGCATTGAAGATGTTGTAAGCCAATTGGTCATCTGAAGATGGATCCGGATTGTTGGGATAAAAAGCTCCCGGGGCAGATGCCAATCCTACCATGGGTTTTTCTTTTATTCGCTTATCCATGATTCGGTGAATTGCCCGGTATGACAGGCGATGGCCGTCAAGAACATGCGAAGCTACCAAAAGCATTCTCTGGGTGCCCTCTACGTCTTTGATGTCTCTGATTTTTTTAAATGGAGGCCAGCCTCCTTTTGCATAAGGGACAAGAATAATAAATTGCGGCTCGTTAAAGGTAAGCCACCATTTTATCTGAAGCGGTATACCGATATTTTTGGCGACAAATTCGGCATAACGAGCATAATATTTCGCCGCATCTGGATTTTCCCAGCCACCTATTTTCGAGAACCACAGAGGAAGGGCAAAGTGATTTAAACAAACCATGGGTTCAATTCCATTGGCTCTCATGTATTTGAAAATTTCTTTGTATTTATATATCGCTTTTTTGTTCCACTTTCCCTCTTCTGGCTCTATCCTTGCCCATTCAAGCGAGAGTCTATGAACATTAATTCCGATTTGGCCAGCCATGTTCAGATCTTCTTTGTAACGATTAAGAAAATCAGTTCCATTTTCGGGTCCAACGAATATTACGCCTTCTTTATTTTTTCCTTGGCTAGCGTTTATATAATCATTCCAGTCGGAATTGCCGGTCCCGCCGGTTGTTTGGAAATCTGAAGAAGCCGTTCCGAAAAAGAAATTATTTGGAAATTCAATATCCTCAAAAATTAAACTGTTTTCCTTCGGAATGTTTGGAACTTTGGGTTCTTCTGTTTTTACGGGTCTAGTATTGGGAAGAGGAGACTCTCTATCATGGCTCGAAATTGATAAGATTATGATGACAACAAAAAGGAGAAGCAAAAGCCACATTCCCACTTTCCATACCATTTTTGTGCCTTTGTAAAAAAACTATTCCAGTATTGAATTCAGGAAATCTGGATGCCCGTTCAAAAAACTTTTGGCATCCATTTCTTTCCCGCCCTCAAGCTGGATGGACTTGAGTATTAGATAGCATTTTTTAGTTGCAACGGCAATGTTTTCGTCTAATTTAACGACTGTTCCCGCCACCTGTGGTCTAACGACGTCGGACATCGTTGCGTTCGGAATGTTGATAACTTTGCCTTTCCAGGTAGTCCAGGTGCCCGGTTCCGGGTTCAAAGCGCGGATTCGGTTATATATTTTTTCTGCCGGTTCAGACCAGTTTATCCTTCCGTCTTCTCTTTTGAACATCTTGGTAAACGTGGCCAAATGATGTTCTTGTTCTTCGGGTTTGATTTTGCCGCTTATATATTTAGGCAGAATATCTACCAGAAGTTTCGCTCCAAGTTTTGCAAGGTCTTTTTCGACTTCCTTGTAATGGGTGGTTGGTTGTAAGTTGTAGATCTTTTGCTTTAGTATTGGTCCGTGGTCTATTTTTTCATCCATCAACATTATTGTAACGCCGGTTTCGGTGCCTGCCCCGCACCAATCCCGCTCCCTTGAGATTGGTGCGGGGGCTCCATTGAGTATTGCAGTTTGGATAGGAGATGGACCGCGGTATTTAGGCAATAACGATGGATGAACATTCACAAAACCATATTTAGGAATGTCCAGTATTTCTTTCGGAATAATTTTACCGTATGCCGCAACAATTCCCAAATTAAATTCTGATATTCTCAAGAATTTGAGAATATCAATCCCGGTTTTTAGAGAAGTGGGCTGCAAAACCATCAGACCAAGTTTTTGAGCCGTAACTTTGGCCGGTGGGGGAGAAAGGATTTTTTTTCGTCCCGTCGGCTTGTCGGGTTGAGTTATTACAGCTACGACGTTGTATTTTTCTGCGATAAGAGCCTCCAGAGCCGGAACGGCAAAATCAGGAGTTCCAAAGAAAACAATTTTCAATTTAGAATTCTCAATTTCCATTCAATTTAAATCGGAATCTCGATTCTTAATAGTAATTCCGTGGAGGTGGTCAGTTTCGTGCTGTAGAACTCGTGCCAAAAAACCGCGGGCTTTTAGTTTGATTTTATTGCCATTTTCGTCAACAGCTTTTATTTTTATTTTTTTTGAACGTTTGATGTTGGCATCATAACCGGGGATGGAAAGGCATCCCTCCTCCATCTCATCTTGGGCTTTAGAGTATTCGGTAATTTCCGGATTGAAAAAAACTTCAGGCACATTATTTTCAGAAGCCAACTTCTTGTCGATAACGAAAATACTAAGATCTGTGTTTACCTGATTTGCGGCAAGGCCGATACCTCCGTTATCGATCATTGCTTTTTTCATATCTAAAACCAACTCTTTGTATAAGCCCTTTTTTATATCAATACCCGCACATCGCGTGGACTCTTGTTGCAGTATTTTATTTGGGACTTTTGTTATTTCCACAATCTAATAGTAGCTGATTTTTAGATAAAAACAACAGATTTGCAAGTTACATTAGAACGTGTTATAATATTTGAAGCATCGGTTGTTTTTTGACACTAATGCGCCTTAAGGCGCATGTGGAGGGAGCATGGTGAAACATGCGTGGAGATGGCTATTGCGAAGGTCTGCGCCAAGTTGTTTTGGCAACATCGCTATTGTGGTATTTGTGATGACGCAGTTTCTTGACGGCATGTTTACTTACTGGGCCGTGAGTGCTTGGGGTCTTAGTGTTGAAGGCAATCCTCTTGTCGGCTGGATCATGTCGGTAATGGGTATTAGCCTTGGACTGATTTCGATTAAGCTTATGGCAGTAGGATTCGGGCTCCTTCTGTTTCATCAAGGTGCCCACAATGCTGTGATATTTCTTTCAGTCCTTTATCTGTGGGTTGCGGTGATTCCGTGGGTCAGTATTTTTTGGATGTTTTCAGCCTCGTCTGGTTAATTTCGGACGGGGCTTTTTGTTGACACGGGGTCTAGATAATAGATCTTGGATCAGCGTCAATTGACCAGTTTGAGGGAACATATTTTAGGATATCTTTGATATTTTCAAATTCGGGTAATATTTTCAAAACAATATTATAAACGAAAAACCCCCTTTCTTTTTCAATAAAGGAAGGGTGAGAATCGATCAATTTAATTTTTTGACCCAATTTCATTTGGGCTATTACCATTTTTAATTTTTCACTCAAAATTCTTGCTTCATAAGATGCTTTATCGCGATTTTTATGTTTGAAAATAAGTTTAATAAGCCGTGCGTAGGGGGGATAAAAGAAAGACTTTCTTGTTTCCAATTCTTTTTCATAGAAATTTTTATAACCTCCCTCACTCGCCGTTACAATTGCCCAATTTTCCGGATTATAAGTTTGTAATATCATATTTTTTGGTTGGTCGTGCTTGTCGGCAGGCAGGAAGTCCAACAACTTTTCTATCTGATAAAACAGTCTTTCCTCTGTTTTAAAATCAGGAATGCTGATAAGACTATCGGCATTTAAAACCCCGATTAGATCAAATTTTACATAGTAGCGATGGCTGAATATCATCTGGGTCGCTATCAGAATTGAAGTGCGGGGTTTTGAAAGCTCATCGGTTATATCCTTCTCTTCCGTTTCGTTTTTTATAACATCGGTATCAAGAACTTGAACGGGAATCTTATCAAGATTGTTTGCGGCGATAAGTCTTTGTATTTCGTCATAAATTTTTTGAGTGCCGGCCGGGCCCATGGCTTTGAGCTTGAAGTTGTTGCAATTCGGGCAATGTTCTGGCATTCTCAAGTTTCTGGAACAATGATGGCATACCAGAATGAGATCTGTGGTTTTGTGAATTCGAAAAGCAACACCGCATTCCTTGCATTTAACAGCATATCCGCAGTTCTGGCAGACCAGAACGCCGGAGTGGCCTCGTCTTGGAGAAAAAATTAGGATTTTCTTATTCTGGTTGGATGGATTTACCAGGGCCAAAAACTGATTTTTAAATTCTCGGCTGAACATTGAGAAGTTTCCGTTTTTTATTTCACCTATCATGTCAACTATTTTTAACGCTTCTCTGGTTTTTATTCTATCAAGCAAGTCGTAGTCCTTGTTTTTGAGATGATAATAATTGTCTATTCCGGTAACAGGCGAAACAAAGATAGTTTTTGCTCCATAGAGATTGGCTACTGTTCTGGCTAAGTCGGGAGTATTATATTTGGGAGTCATATCGGATTTGTAGAATTCATGAAGAACATCATCTACAATTAGCAGTCGGAGGTTTTTAAAAGGCGCAAAAAGTGCTTGCCTTGTGCCTAATATAATATCTACTTGGCCAGAAGCAATCTTTTTCCATGATTCATAAAGTTTTTTATTGCTAAGTTTGGAATGAATCTTTGCGACTTCATAGTTGGGAGCCAGATTTTCATAAAAGTACTGAAGAGTTGATGTGTCAGGGATGATAAAAGCAATTTGGCCTAATTTTTCTGTTGTTTTTTTGATAAAAGGCATAAGATAGGCCAGTGTTTCTTTGGCCCCGGACAAAAGGAAAAGTGGTTTTTTAACAAGTTTAACAAGGGTCATCCTTGCAGATGTCTGCAAGGATGACCCTTGTTTTGATTGTTCTGAAGTTTCATAACCTTTTTTAAGAAAAAATGGAGGGAGAACGGTTTTTAAACAATAACCAAGGGGGGCGTAATAATATTTTGAGAGCCAGAGAGCTATTTTGAATTGGTTGTTGCTTACTTGAGAAATCTCGTTGATTACGGAGGAGATTTTTTTGAGCTGAAATCCGGTTTTTTTCAGAATAATTTTTTGGTCTTCAAGAGAGTTTGAGGCAACTACAACTGCTTGTACCTTTCGGTTGCCGAATGGTATTTCCACTATTGCTCCTTTGTCCAGTTTTTTATTAAAAAAGTAACTCAACAGTTGAGGAATATTAGGAGGGAGAATGGTTAGGGGGATAACTTCAATGATGAACATTCCAGTTTACAAGATTACATTTTGAACTAGAAATAACAAATTTGACAAATTATTAGTTTTGGCTTATAATATAGATTATAAGGAGGCGCGTCATGAGAAACAGGACACAAGTGGCGCTGGTTGTCGGGTTGTTCTTTCTTGTGTCGGCGGCAAGTGTTTATGCCGACAAGCCTCCGGTGTCTATCAATATCATGGCACCGGGGCAACTACGGATGGCCGCTCTTGGTCGTTCAACCAACGTACGGTTGATCGTACGTATGGAAAAACACCAGAAGAACTGGGAATTGAATGTGAGCTGCGATGGTATTGATGGAGGAGGCATCTACACCAGTACGAGAAAATCGTTTTGGAATGGGGAAGGACAAGCCGAGATATATGATATCGGTTTCAACCTTTCGCCAGCGGCCTATCGATGTGAAGCCATCCTCAAGCGTAAGCTGGAGAATGGCAAGATGAAGGAATCTACTTCTTTCGTAGAGGTGACAGTTTATTGAAAGGAGAAAGAATGGAAGATCAGAAGTGATCCCCTCGAGATAACACGCAATACGCGGCGCTCGGGGGGATTTAAAATTTTCAAAATCATTAAATTTGAGTTATAATACAACCATGAATCCCGTTAGAAGTTAACCCTAACGGGAGTAATAAATATTTAGTAATATAAAGTTTTTTGTAATCTTGCCACTGTTTCAAGACGGTGGATAGTTAGCAAAACTTCTAACGGGATGAAAATTAAGGTTAGAGTGGCTCCATCACCAACAGGATTTTTACATATCGGCACGGCGCAGTCCGCGCTTTATAATTGGCTTTTTGCCCGCAAAAATGGCGGGGAATTTTATTTGCGCATTGAGGATACGGACAAAGAGCGCTCAACCAAAGAATATGAACAAAGTATTTTGAATGCATTAGATTGGCTGGGTTTGAAATGGGATGGCAAGGTAGTGCGCCAATCCGAACATACGGTTAAATATCGGGAGGTGCTGGAGCAATTATTGTCAGAGGGAAAAGTTTTTTATTGTCACCACACTAAGGACGAACTTGAAGCGGAACGCCAAGCACAGGAAGGAGAGAGGGTGCCGTCTCGGCATGTTTGCAATTACAAAGATTCAGAAAAAGGCACAACACCCGGGGGTATTATACGCCTTGCGGTCACACGCGATGCCGAATCCACAGTTTCTTTTGAAGATGAAATCCGAGGCCACATTGAGTTCAAAACCTCCTTGCTTGGGGATTTTAGCATCGCCAAATCTCTTGATGAGCCGTTATATAATTTTGCAGTTGTTGTTGATGATGCGGATATGGAGATTACTCATGTTATTAGAGGTGAAGATCATATTTCAAATACCCCGAAACAAATACTTATATACGAGGCGCTTGGTTTGACGGTGCCAAAGTTCGCGCACCTGCCATTAATTTTGGGAAGCGATAAATCAAAACTTTCAAAACGGCACGGCGATACCGCAGCGATAGGCTATAAAAAAGATTATCTACCCGAAGCAGTCGTTAATTTTCTCGGAACTCTTTCATATACATTCAGCAAAGAGATCATAACCAAAGAAGAAATGATAGATGAATTTGAATTGTTCAAAGTTCACAAATCTGGTGCGATATTTGATTTGAAAAAACTGAATTGGCTCAACTCACAACATGTTAAAAAATTATCGCCGGAGGAATTTAAAAAAGCCATTCGACAGACTCAAGGTGAATCAAGCGGAATATCTGAAATTCCTGACACTGCGGTACTAATGATAACCGAACGACTGGAAAAATTAAGCGATGTCCAAAATTTTGATTATTTTTGGAAAGAACCCTCCTTCGCTAAAGCTTCGGAGGGCAAAGCCGGATATGTTTCAATAGAGCTTTTGACATGGAAAAAATCAACATTAGAAAAATCGACTGAAATGTTAACTGAAGTTAAAAAAATAATTGAGGAATTTGATTTCAAAAAAGAAAAAGACGAATTAAGACAAGTTTTAGATGGATTTTCGGCCAAGATAGGGGACAGAGGCCTGGTTTATTGGCCGTTGCGGGTTGCCCTAACCGGTAAAGATAAATCCCCCGATCCGGTTAATGTCGCCTATATTCTTGGAAAAGACAAAACTCTTAAAAGAATTGATAACGCCATTAAAAAGCTCTGATGAAAAAAATTTCAGTTTTTATATTTCTACTCTCTACTCTCTACTTTCTACTTTCTACTGCCGTCTTTGCCCAGACCGATGAGGAAAAAATGGCTGACTTGAAAGCCCAGATTCAGGCGCTTGAACAACAGGCCATGCAGTTGAAAGGAACTATCTCCCAAAAACAAGCACAAGCCGATACTTTGAAAAATCAAATCGTTAATCTTAAGAGCCAGATTGTCTCATTGCAGACACAGATTTCATTAACCGGAAAAAAAATAGACAAAACCAAGATAGAGCTGAACGACACGCAGAATAATATTTTTAACACTCAAGAAAAAATAAATAAGCAAAAAAACACTATTGGACGGCTCCTATTGTTTATGGACCGTATGGATAAGGAAAGTCTTTTGAGTATTATATTAAAAAACAAAGATTTATCTGATTACTTCCGCCAGACACAATCAGCCATGACCGTAAATGTAAATTTAATGAGTTTGGTTGACGATTTGCAGAAAACCGAAAATCAATTAAACCAGAACAAAGATAATCTTGAAGACAAGAAAAAAGACCTTGAGTCATTAAAACAGCAGCAAAACATCCAGAAGATTTCTTTGGATCAAGCGACAAAAGACAAAAATCAACTGCTCAAAGATACCAAAGGCCAGGAGGCAGCATACCAAAAAATGCTTGCCGAAGTTGAACGGCAGGAATCTGTTTTTTTCAGCCAATTAAGAGAACTGGAAACCCATGTAATTCAAGGCGGTTTGTATATTGTCCACGTGACTGCTTCCGGAAACCTTCCAAAAAAGCAAAAAGGATTATTCAAATGGCCCGAAGAAGATTACAGAATAACACAGGGCTACGGATGCACTAAATATGCCCGTTGCGGCCGCAAAAGCGGTCCTTACAACGGTGCTCCTCATAACGGCATCGATATGGCGGCTGGATACGGAAGTCCCATCAAAGCCATAGCCGAGGGCGAAATAATCGCTAACGGAAAAAATGACGGCTGGGGGAATTGGGTGGCTATCAAGCATTCCAATCAATATAATTTAGTCAGTATTTATTCCCATATGAGCACTTTATCTTTTCTTCAGGTGGGGACCCAAGTATATTCTGGGCAAGTCATTGGTTATGAAGGCAATACTGGCAATGTAACCGGTTCGCATCTTCATTTGAGCGTGTATAAAGATTTTTTCACTTATATTAATGACAAAAAGGATCAACTGTATTTTAACTATTTTGAGGGCTCGGTAAATCCGCTTGATTATTTGTAGTTGTGGTATAATTGAAAGGTGAGAAGGGGTAGGGGATTGACATATTGATAAAATATTGTATCATAATAATTTAAAAAAGGTGGGGAAGTGGGGAGGGTATAGTTTTTTGTTTGGAGTTGCTGTCACGGCTTTTGTGTTTGGAGGAATTTTCCCTTTGTATGCTTATGGTTCGGATGTGATACCTACAAATTCATACCAGTCGATAGATTTGAAACTTGACTTAAATCCGTTAGATTCAATAGGTCAATTAAACGATATTACTTTGCCGGTAAACGATCTGATAAACGAAGCCATCAAAGGCCTTAAGTTCGACCGGGTCATAAATATAGGTACTGGAATACCTCTTAACCCCGTAAAGAGCTCTTCGCAGAATTTAGATTTCAATTTCAACAAATTCTTCAGTTCGAGCAGGGTAACCTCGAATGATCTAACAAGCTTTCTGAAAGAGGCAACTATAACAGGTATTAACTTAAGCTTATTAATCATCTCAATAACCTCACAGGTACTTAAGGGAATATTGAGCGTACTCAAATCCTAGCAGGGTTTTTCATTGAAATAGTACGTCGTAAAAGGTATATTGCGCGACGTCCTATCTAAAACAAAACCGGCACTTCCCTGCCGGCCTGTCTTATTAAAGAGCGGACATTGTAATATTATTTTATTCAGCTAAAATTAATCAATGCTTAATTCTCCTAAACTTATCTTTGATATAGAAACTGTAGGAGTTGAATTTGATTCTTTGGATGAAAAGGCCAAAGATTTTTTGCTTTTTTACGCAGAGTCGCCTGAAGAGGTTGAAAACGTCAAGAACGGTCTTGGCTTCTCCCCTCTTACCGGTGAGATAGTGGCAATAGCAATTTTAAATCCTGATACTGACAAGGGCGCTGTGTATTTCCAAACAGGAAAAAAGAAAATGGGCAAAACAGAAGACGAAAATGTCCAATACGTCTCATGTTCATCTGAAAAAGAGGTTTTGGAACATTTCTGGGAATCGGCTACTCATTACAATCAATTTATAACTTTTAACGGTCATTCGTTTGATTGTCCTTTTGTGATGATACGTTCGGCGATTTTAAAAATTAAACCAACTAAAGGTTTAATACATAACCGATATTATGACGCCCCGCATTTTGATCTATATGACCGACTGACTAATTTCGGAGCGGTGAGGTTCAAAAGAAATCTTCATATGTGGTGCCAGGCCTTCGGCATATCAAGCCCGAAGGTGAAAGGCGTCAGCGGCGATGACGTAGCTCGCCTATTCAAAGAAAAAGAGTATTTGAAGATAGCGAAATATTGTTTTGATGACATTAAAGCGACAAAAGAACTATACCGATATTGGGAAAGGTATATGAAATAGAATGACTAATATCTAATATCTAATATCTAATTTCTAATCAATGTCTAATGACCGAATGAGCAATTTAGAAATTAGGAATTAGTAATTAGAAATTTGTTAAGTTTATATTATGCAATGGTATCGAGATGCAAAAAGTTTCATGGACGCGAATGGTTACACCATCGATGATGTTTGGTATCCGCGCGTGACCTCGATTGTTTCTATCAAAGCCAAGCCGGCGCTTTATATGTTTTACGCCGGACTGCCGGATTATAAGACCGGGGAAGCTATTAAATCTAAATCTGCCGAAGAAGGGACGATGCTCCACGAAACAGTTGAGGCGATTCTTCGTAAAGAGCCCGTTGTAATCCCCGAGCAAGTCAAACCGGCAACTGAAGCTTTTTTAGATTTTTATAAAAACAATGAGTTGATTGCCCACAGAATAGAAGACAGGGTTGTGTCAAAAAAACACCACTTTGCCGGAACTATGGATGTTCTGGCCGAATTAAATGGCGTCATGGGCGTCTTGGACATCAAAACTTCAATGGCGATATACCGCGACTATAGTATGCAGACATCGGCTTATATTGAAGCGTTAAGTGAAGATAAAACCCTTCCTCCCCTCACCCGCTGGATATTGCGGCTTGACCAATCAAGACACTGCCTGAAATGCACCGCTACAATGCGCGACAAAGGCGGACGGGAAAAAATTCGTGGCGAAAAAATAAAATGCGAACACGAATGGGGTCCGATGACAGGCGAAGTAGAGATCAAGGAGTTAAACACGTTTGAATCCGACATCAAGGCTTTTCTGGCCTGCAAGTCCCTCTGGGAGTGGGAAAATGAGTATTGGTTGAAAAAAATAAGATAAGAGCTCGGATAACTGGCTTCTCGGAACCAGAATATTTTTATTCCAGTCCCGATTGCTTCGCAATTGAGGATCCTCAACAAGAATCGGGACTAATTTTAAAAAAGCACACGCCCTCCGCAGGTTGCTTTGGTAACTAGATGGTAATTGATAAGCGAGTTCAAACTCTCTTTGATGCGTAAAATTACTAGGACGGTCCTAGTAAACTAATTCAATACGCCATATGGGTGGCGTATTCATCGTAACCCCATGTCAAGGCGTCGCCTTGACATGGGGTTCGCCTTGGTCAAGCCTTCTACAGGCAAGACCTGTAGAAGGCTGCTCAAACTATATCTGTGATGAACGGGAAGCCTTTTTCCGTTCGTTTTCGGTTCTAAAGCGTTTTCTTAAGCGGATGTTTTTGGGGGTGACTTCAAGATATTCATCTTCCTGCATAATTTCCAAACCGTTTTCAAGTGAAATTTTATGCGGAGGGGTAAGTAGAATATTTTCATCGGAACCGGCGGCTCGCATATTAGTGAGTTTTTTGCCTTTGATCGGATTTACCGCCATATCCATTCCTTTTGAGACATCACCTATAACCATGCCCTCGTAGACCTCCGTAGTCGGACCGATGTAAAGGGTGCCCCTTTCCTGGAGATTAAATAACGAGAAACCAAGAGCTTTGCCTGTTTCCATTGAAACCATTGAACCAACATTTCTTTTTTTAATTTCTCCTGCGTATGGCCGAAATCCGATGAAGTGACTTGCGAGTATGCCTTCACCTCTTGTATCAATCATAAATTCATTTCTAAAGCCCAAAAGACCTCGGGTTGGTATTTCAAATGTAATTCGGACTTCGCCATGATGTTGTATCATGCCCATCATTTTACCGGCGCGCTTGCCGAGTTTTTGGATGACTATTCCGGAAAATTCTTCGGGGACATCAATTAATGCTTCTTCAAACGGTTCGACACGCTCACCATCAATTTCTTTGATAATAACTTGCGGTTGAGATACTTGAAGCTCATACCCTTCTCGGCGCATATTTTCCAAGAGTATGGCAATGTGCAATTCTCCTCTCCCATAGACTTTGTAGGACTCTGTAGATGAAAAATCAACCTTCAATCCAATATTAACCTCCAATTCTCTTTCCAATCTTTCTTTCAGTTGTCTATTTGTAACAAATTTACCGTCTTGTCCGGCAAACGGAGAGTTATTGATCAAAAAGTTCAACGAAATAGTCGGCTCGTCCACGCTGATAGCCAGAAGTGGCTCAATGTCAGGAGAGGTACAGACGGTTTCTCCGATATAAATATCAGGCAATCCTGCTACCATGACTATGTCGCCGGCGACAGCTTCTGTCGCTTCTACCCTTTTCATTCCTCGGAAAGTGAAGAGTTGAGTAATCTTGCCAGAACGTATCTCGCCCGTTGGTTTTTTTATAAAAACATTATCCCCCACTTTCATTGTTCCATACCAAACCCTGCCTATTCCAAGGCGTCCCAAAAAATTATCATAAGCTAAATTAAACGGCTGAAATCTCAACGGAGCCGAAACATCCGAGGGCGCGGCCGGCACTTCTCTTAAGATCAAATCAAGCAGGGGGGTCAGATCTTTAGATTCATCGGCCATGTTCATTTTGGCGATTCCCGCCTTGCCATTGGCGTAAATGGTCTTGAAGTCAAGCTGTTCGTTATTTGCACCCAAGTCCATAAATAATTCTAAAACTTTTTCATGCGTTTCATCCGGTTTTGCGGCGGGCTTATCTATTTTATTAATAACCAAGATCGGTTTTAATCCCAGTTCAAGAGATTTTTTTAATACGAATTTAGTTTGAGGCATCGGTCCCTCTTGGGCATCAACGACGAGTAATACTGAATCTATGGACCTTAAAACGCGCTCCACTTCGGAACCAAAGTCGGCGTGGCCGGGAGTATCAACAATATTTATTTTTGTGGTTGCTCGTCCTGAGCCTGTCGCAGGGTAGAATAGTGAGGCATTTTTGGCGTAAATCGTAATACCGCGCTCTTGTTCGAGCGCGTTAACATCCATGCTGAATCCCTCCTCTACCATGCCAGTTTGCCTCATTAAGGCATCGGTAAGAGTGGTTTTCCCGTGGTCTACATGAGCTATAATTGCGATATTTCGTATCTCCATTGTTATAACTTATTCGCCCTCCGCTAACTATCGTTAAGCGGGACGGGCCCTAAAGGGTTTAGTCAATTTCTGCGTTAAAATTTCCGTTTGCTCCTTACCATAGTTCACTATGGCTCGTCGTAATACTCAATTTTGCCTTGAACTTGACCAAACGAATTAAGTTCTAAAAGGCTAATTCGCTTAAGTTTGGCCAAGCCAGCTGCGTTCTAATGGTTGTAGTCGGAATATCTATTTTAAGCCAAAATCACTGATTTGTCAAAAGGTCGCTCCAGCCAACCCAATTTATTTAGTTTGACATTTTTTGAGTATTTGCTATAATGATTAGGTCTGAGTGAGACAGGTCTCCAGAACTTGTTTCTCCCGGGGACGACTAGACTCGTGGTGGCTTATCTGGAGAAAGCTATCACAACTCTTCTGAAGGAGGAAAGATGCGATGAAGTTCATGCTGTGGAGAGGATTATAATCTCCCGTTCGGCGCCGCCGTCGGCCCGTCTCAATGCGAGACGGGCCTTTTTTATTACTTTGAACTTTTATTGCCAATCGTCATCTATCAACTAACCAACCAGCGGAGGTTGTGTGAGCTATTTTTAATTACAATTTCCGGCCAGAGTATATCCGGCCTGTTGAGCCATGAGGTCATTATCAAACCAGAGCTGGTTGGTTTCTTTTATCTGTTTGGCACCGTTGCGCCAAATGAAATGATATTTGTTAGACTTCGAATTTAGAAGTGGTTTATATAGACAAACAGAATTACTCTGACTTGCAAAAATTATAATTTATAGTAATATATTGTCGGTACCTTTAACCTTACATCGGAGGACCCTATAATGATGGTATCCCACAATTTTTGGGCGTGTGAACTTATGGCAAAAGCTTGTAAGAGAAAGCATTTAGGAAGGTCTGACTCTAATCCTTCTGTCCAACTCTACAGCTACACTCTTCCTGATGGATGTGTGTTTACTGAATTTATTCAGGGAGTTGCCAGTGTAAGGTCTGGAGTACTGATATTCGTGGCTTTCAAGGATGAACAAGGAAATGTTGTAAAAGAATCTTTGTGGAAAGAAAAGTCCATGCGGTCGGAGGTAAAATAAAGTGAGTATGGCAAAATTCTTTGTTCGCGCAAAGGGAAAGGATTGGAGTGGCGAAGAACGCACACTTGACCTTGAACCCTTCGAGGAAACTGATGAAGGAAGAGCTCGAGAATTGGGATGGGCACGAGTCTGCCAAATCTCCCCCTTGCCCGAAGTCGGTATATTGTTCAGGGAAACTGTCTATGGCTGGAAAGGGATTGGCCGTGTTTTCTAATTCCGTGCCCGTCTTGCGGACTCTTTCTTTTTAAGCGGTGCGATAATATCAATCCGCTTTTTAATTTCAAGGGACTTGTTTCTAGTAAAACTTTATGTAGAATACCTTTAATGATAGAAAAAGTATTCAATCTTATTAAATCTATCCAATACCAGATATTTCTGGTGAGCTGTATATTGCTGATATCCATCATCAGTTTTAATCTTGGCAAAATAAATGCGCTACATAAAACACCGCTCACCATAACTGAAGGTCAAAATCAGAATCAGAAAGCTGATATTTATAGCGCTTCTGTAAAAACCAATACGACACCTAAACAAAATACTGCCCCAGTTGATAATCGAGTCGTCGTTTCAAAAGCCAGCTCTAGTAAAAAATATCACCATGTTTGGTGTGCTAGTGTCTCAAAAATAAAAGAAGAAAATAAACTTTGGTTTAATTCTTCTGAAGAAGCTGAAAAAGCAGGCTATACTTTGGCTGGAAATTGCACTAAGTAAAATATTATTATTTCCGTAAACCACTCACTGATGGTACTAGTTCTTAATTTCTTTTGCTCTAAGATTCTGTAATACCCACTTACCGTTTTGAAAATCCCCTTTTGGCTCAAACCAAGCTGCTTGATGACTCTCATATTTTTTCCCAAAATTGTCTTCAAATTCAATGTGCATATGAATCGTATAACACACTTCATCTGGTTTCGGGATTGATAATGTATAATAATTATTCTCTGCTACAGGTAAGATACCTTGTTCATCTCTGCTAAGTTTTACATTGCCAAATTTTTCACCATAATCTTCAAATTTTATTTTATTTATATAAAGAACACGCGAACACCCATTTCTGATTTGAAATTCCCAGTTATTTTCAATTGTTTTATTAAGTCGGACAAATATCTCAGCAGATTCTTTAAGCTTAAGCTGTTTATACGCAATTCTATAGGCTATACAAGCTGCGAAGGTCGCTACTAAAAGATTTAAAAAACCGAACAAATCAAAAGATTGTTGATTAAGAATAAATATATTTTGTGGGTGAAAAGGATAAAACATTCTTAAAAAATTATAAATATCGACATTTCAGATAATGGTGCCATAATTTATCGTAAAAACATAATCTATGGTTTGGTGCAGTGTCATGTAGTCGTAGTTCTTGGTAGTACTTGCTTTTGAAGCGACAATTCTCGGGTCTTTAGGCTGGGCGGGGGTTGTTTTGATATTATTCGGAACCGAATTTCCTGACGAGGCTTGATATACATTAGCTTGATCCGTTATTTTAATCGGGGTCTTATGGAGAGCATTTATCCGGCCAATATTAAAACCAATAATTGCAATTAAAACAATGCAAAAACCCAAAAAAATGTCTTTCTGATGGTTCTTGACCGCCTGAACAATTTTTGCTAATATATTCATACTCATATGGCACATACAAAAGCTATAGGCAGTACACAATTAGGGCGCGACTCACAACCGAAGTATTTGGGCGTGAAGCTTTATGCAGGCGAACTGGCTAAACCGGGCGCTGTTATAATTCGTCAAAGAGGAACCAAATTTATTCCCGGCGAAGGCGTCCGCATCGGTTCTGACGATACTATTTATGCAGTTATAAATGGCAAAGTCAAATTTACCACCAAAAAGAAAACCAAATACGACGGCTCAAAGAGACTTGTCAAAATCGTCAATGTTGTAGCTAACTAAAAATCCCCAGACGGGGATTTTAGTTTAGGAGGGAAATATTTGGGCTATTTCCTCGTCGCTTATTTCCGTCAACCCGCTTGTTACTGCTTTTAAAATCTCTATCTTTAAATCTCTGGATAAAAATTGTTCCGGCCCACCGGAGGGCTGTCCTTTTTCAAGCCATTTTTTCGTAGTATCTACAAATTCTTTTCCTGGTACATGTAATTTAAGAACCTCATCTACCAACACTTTCTTTCCCTTAGAATACTTTCCAGCGTAAACCGATTTCCACTTGACGTCAGTTTTAAGTTGGAATCCTATTGATTTTATATTTTTAGTTTTGATAGCTACTCCACGCACGTGTCGCTTAACTCTTATCTTAAAGTCATATTTATACTTTGCATCTTCTTCTGCGGTTGCTCTTGATACGATAAAATCTAAATTTTGACTAAGCGCTACTCTTGACAGGAGTTCTCTCAATGAAATCTCGGCAATAATACCAGAACTCGGAAATAATATGTCGGTCTTTATTCGCTCTTTTTCTGTCGTTTTAACTTTAGACATCATTTTTTGTAAAGGAAACAACGAAGATCCGCCACCGCTACCTAGCCCAGCTGTTATAAGCTCTCTGTTGTATATCGTCTCAATGTCGCGGCGGGTTTCATTAGTTAGAATTTTTTTGGCTAATGTTCTATATGTCGGTTCAATCATTTCGCCGTCAGGGACATATTTTATACCCCAAGCATAATCAGACATAATATCACCTATGCTTAAGTTTTTTCTGGCGTCATTTTCTTCTACGAAATATTGTTGTTCATTTTCATCAAAATAAACAATTCTTCTGGTTTCGTCACGGAATTCTTCAGCAGGTTTTCCTTCATCTAAGTTTTTAATAGCCGTGTGGAGTTGTTCCATCTTGGCTATTTTATTACTAGCTAATTTTGCAAGCCTAAGACTTCTTTTCTCTGCTGTTTGTTGTTTTCTCTCTTCTCTCAATCTTTTTATTTCTTCGCTCTGTTTTTGTTTTTCAGCGAGCTCTTCTTTGGTCAGAGGTTTTGGAGGCTCTTTTTTGGTCCCTTTTCCGGTATATTGCTTCTTGCCAGCAATTCCTAAGACTTCTCTAAACCAACGATAACCAAAACTATCAAGTCTCCCCTGTTCTTCAGGAGAAATTTTTTCTTCATTTGTAATTTTATTAACGATATTTTTTATATCCTCCGGAAACTCGTTCTTTGCTTGGATTAAAATTTCCTGCCAGCTTGCTTCAACCTGCTTTTTTTCAACCACTGTTTCAGGTATTTCAATGAACGCTTCTTGTTCTATCCCAACACTACCACCTTCACTCTCCCAACTTTCTATTTCCGGCTCTTTTGCGGGTTTTTGAGGAGACTCAATTTTAGGACCCTTTTCAACCATGATTAAAATAATAACAAACCCCCATCTTTATTCAAGGTAATTAAGTTTGAGCTTCTATTGCCAACCATCACTTATAACCAAAGCAATCAGCGGAGGGAGACGCCTTTATCCCAAAGAAGAACGTTCGCGGGCGGGTAGCCGAGAAAGAGCAAAAACCCAGCAGGGTTTTATGCGGTTCTTCGTGGGATGAGGGCGTCTCCCTCCGTACGCATAGAGGTTGTGTGAGCTATTCCGGCTTGATAACCACCTTGATTTGAGTTTTGACATCGGGTGAAAGGTTAAGGTCTACGAGATGTTCGCCGATGTGTTTGATAGGCTCGTCATGGCCGATCATTTCTTCTTGGAGTTGGACGCCAGAGGCCTTTTTAATTTCTTTTACTAAGTCATCTTTTCCGATACCGGCGAATAGTTTGCCTGTTTTGGTTGCCTTGCGGGTAAATTCTATGACTAAATCTTTTAATTTTTCAACGGCTTCAAGGGCGTTTTTCTTTTCGGTCTCAATCATAATAACACGCTTTGCTTTAAGAGATTCCACTTCCTTCATCGAGTTCTCTGTGGCTGCCTTAGCCATCTTTCTTGGCAACAAAAAATTCCGAGCGTAGCCATCGGATACGTTCTTCACATCCCCTATCTGCCCGAACCCTTTGATGTTTTGGAGGAGAATTACTTTCATTTCGAGATAGTTTTAACAGAATTATTTTACTATTTCAATCGCCTTATCCAGTTGAGGGTCTTTGCCGGGGGTGCCGATCTCTATTTTGCCCTCTTCTTTCAGGTCTTCTTCTTTGAACTTAATCTCAACATTGGCTTCTATGCCTTTATCTGAAATTGAAATTCCTGCCGGGGTAAGCCATTTTGCAATGGTTACCTTAAGTGATGAACCATCGCTGTATTTTTCCAATTCTTGAACTGAACCTTTTCCGAAGCTTTTTTCTCCCACTATTTTAATTCCTCGGTTGTCATGCAGAGCGCCGGCCAAGATCTCCGATGCTGACGCCGAACCGTTATTCATTAAAATAACCGTGGGGTATTTTTTCAACAAAGCATTGCCGTTGCTGCGGAATTCATTCTTAGTGCCGTCTTTAAATACCTCGCTGACCACAACTTGGTTTCTATCCAAAAACCATCCGGCCAGATTGATGGCTGAATCCAACAATCCACCGGGATTATTTCGCAGATCGATTATCAATCTGTTGGCATTAGATTTCAATATCTCTTCTGCTGCCTTCTTGAATTCGGAATCCACGGTTTGGTTAAAGGAATATATCTGCATATAGGCGATCTTTTTACCGTCCTGTTCAATCAGCTCCCAATCAATGGTTGGTATTTTTATGGCATCTCGAATAAGTTCAACATCTTTAGTGGTGCTGTTTTGTATGGTTAAAACAACTTTTGTTCCCCTTTTTCCCCTTATCATATTTACAGCTTCTTCAATTGCCAGATTTGCAGTGGATTTACTGTCTATTTTTAATATCTTGTCTCCCGTCTTGATGCCCGCATTAAAAGCGGGCGTGTCTTTAATGGGAGCTATGACCGTAAGAATATTATTTCTCTTTCCTATTTCAATGCCGACACCGCCAAAACTTCCCGATATTTCTTCTTGGAATTTCTTGCTCGTAACCGGCTCAAAAAAGACGGTATATGGATCGCCTACACTGTTAACTAATCCATTTATGGCTCCATAGAGAACTTTTTGAGAATCTACCTTGCCTCTATCAACATATTTGGCATTAAGATCGTTGTATACTTTCCAAAAAAGAGAAAAATCTATATTTTCCGGCTTGCCGTTATCGAGATTGATAAGTTGTTTGATAGTGACCACAGAATTATCGCTGCCCAAATTTCTAAACAAGAAACCGCCCAAAAGGCCTAAGGCGAGGGAAACGATTATGCTTATGACTAATACTTGTTTTGTTCTTTCCATGTTTTATTTATATGATGGTACGCGCAGTCCGTGTTTGCTAAAATAGAAGATGGCGTCTTTTATATGCCACCTTGTAGCGCGGTTAAAAATAAATTCCAGAATGCCTAATCTTCCCCGAGATGTTTGTCCGTGATAATGAAATATTTTTGTATTCGGAAAATAAACAACTCTATACCCATTTTCCCAGAAACGCCTTGCCCAGTCAACGTCGCTGAAGTAGTGATATAATTTTTCATCAAGAAGTCCCACTTTTCCGATGGCAGATTTAGATGTAATAAATACGGCGCCGGAAATCCAGTCTACCTCTTGTGTCTTGGAAAGATCAGTATCTTTCATCAAAAAACGGCCGAGAATATTTTTAGCGTAGGGAAAATGCGGGATTCTTCTGCATATAACCGCCAAAGGCGAATAGAACCTAAAGCAAGAGGATTGTTCTGTTCCGTTGAAGTTAACTAATTTCGGACCCAACAATCCTATGTCTGAGTATTTCTTGAAATAATCAAACAATTTCTCTATAGCACCGGGTTCCACCACAACATCATAATTAAAATATAAGACGTACTCTCCCTTAGAGGCTTTAATTCCTTCGTTTACTCCCCGAGTGTATCCGCGATTTTTTTTAAGGGGTACGAGTTTTATGTTTTTGAATTTATCCTTAAATTCATCCAACACCACGCTCTGTGTTTCTAAAGAGGTCTCATTGTCTACAACGATAATTTCGTAATTTAAACCGGCTGACAGCGATCTGGCAAAAGAAGAAAGGCACAATCTTAACAATGCTGGGTTTTTATAGCTCAAAATAATAATTGAAAGCATGTCATTTTAAATTATCCTGAAAAAGTTGTTTGATTTGGATAAAATTATCCCCTTTCGGCAAAAGTATATAGGCTTCATTGGCACGGGATTCATAGAGAAGATTATCGGTGGTCATAATATATTTTTTTATTCTATCCGAAGAACCGGCCTCTTTGGCTAAGTCTAATATCTCTTTTGTATTCCAGATATTTATATCTGTTTTTATGTTTGAACGGATATTATTCAAGATAGAAATAGTTTTCAGGGGGTCGGACCAGAAGTTCAAGTTTGTAAGCTTTTCTTTCAAGGCAAATATTACCTCCTGCTGGCGTCTTGCCCTGTCAAAGTCGTTGGATGAGAATCTTGAGCGGGCATAATAAAGAGCATTTTTGCCGTCTAAATGATTTGGTCCTGCTGGCAAAAAGAATCCGTATCCCCACTGCTGTTTTTCTTCAAATGGTTTTGCCAGAACGATGTCAATTCCTCCAACTTGGTCTATTATTTTTTCAAAAGAGGAAAAATCCAGAACTACTGCCTTATCTATATAAACCCCGGTTATTTTTGAAATCAATTCTTTCGTAAAATTTAATTCCCCGTTTTCATATGCGGTATTGACCTTATTTTTCTTATTTTTATCCATTTTCACATACAGGTCGCGGGGAATCGAAATTAACGAAGCTTTTTTGGTGATTTTGTCATAACTTATAACCATTATCGTATCAGTAAGAAGAGCTCCCCCATCTTTTGCATCCGGATCGTCTTCTCCTCTTAGGCCAAGGATTAATACATCAAAACGGTTCATTTCCTCGGCAGGCATTATGTAATCAGGGTCAACAGGTTCGGTGGCAAGGTTGAAAATATTGGCTATTCTCTCCCAGAAAGGAGCTGACAAACTAAAATATCCGACGACAACCAAAAATAAAATTAAAACAATAACACCAAGGCGTTTTTTATTGAATTTGGGTCTTTCATTGAAATCGGGCTGGATGAAGTTGTGTTGATCGTTCAGGTGAACCATTCCTTTAAGATATTTATTGTATAATCATTTTTGATAATTGTAAAGCGAAAAATATCACTACAGCAATTACTATTATTTGCAGTATTCGCCAGCTAATTTCTGAAACCGGGACTTGGCTTTCTTCGCGGATATTTACAATCATTAAGGAGCGTATGGCGTTGACATCCATACGAGCTCGTCTCATTACTATGCGCCTGCGTCTGATCATTCGAGGCAAAAGGTGAAGAAATCTCCCCCACTCCAGGAATATTTTTTGTTCAAAAAGTCCGGCGTATCCTTGTGCGTTTATTTCCCTCATTATTATTTTTGGAAGGTCCCGCAGGATATTAAGCAGATAATCATCTTTTATTATGGTAAATCGTGTGTTTGACCAGTCCAAGCGTCGTTTATGGATCGGGATTTGTTGTCTTATTTTCCGCCGGCTAACATAATCAGCCAGAAAACCAGTGGTTACATTGCCTTTGGTTGTGGAGCGGTCATGCCAGGCGATGACTTCGGGTGAGTAAATTTGTTTATGCCCAAAAAGTGTCATGCGCCAAGCAAGGTCGAGATCATCTCCGTACCAAAAGTAATCAGGGTCCCAGATCCAGCCATTGATCCGGCAATCTTCCAGCGCGGCCCGGCGAAAGAAAGGAACCGCCCCCTCAACACCAAAAACAATCCGTTGTTCAGAAAAGCCAGGTCCGTCCGGTTTGCCATGGCCGATGTTTACCACTTTTCGCTCTTGCGTCATGGCAAAACCACAGGTGTCTATTGTGGTATTTTTATTATATGAACCATCCGCTAGTTCTTCGTGGTTGTATTGATAGATCTTTGCCTGGACTGCGCCAATTGCTGGATTGGTCTCACAAACCGCAACCGCTTGCTCAACAAAATGTTCGTCAATCATAACATCGACCGAAACACACAAAATATATTTTCCGGCCGAATGCTTCAATAATTTTTCTTGCCCCGGCCACATACCCAGGTTCAATTTTGATTCAATAAAATTGAGCCGCTTGAAGCTTGAAGCTTGAAGCTTGAAGCTCTCGATAACATTTTTAGTATTATCAACTGAACCGTTATCGAGAATATTAATTTCAATTTGATTGTGGGGATAAGTTTGATTTTTTA
>CAZZGH010000003.1:5524-7322 GCA_964653875.1 uncultured Candidatus Saccharibacteria bacterium | reverse complement strand
CGTTCAGGACTACGAGGTTGATTGTGACCAATGGATTTGACATCTATAGTAAGTTAGGTTAACATTTTACCAGCTACTTTTCAATTAATAAAATGGGTCAGAAATGCTCACACCGAGAAAATTAGAACAGAAAACCTCTCCAGAAATGAGAATAAAAATACGTTCTTTAAGGATTGCCATCTATGACCGATTAAAGGAACAAGAAATGACCGTAGATGAATTGGTTATCGGATTACTAAGCGAACCAGGCATTGCATTAGCAGATCTAAATTTATTAACAGGTGCCCTTAATGGTTTGCGTGAAGATGATCTTTTGAGAATTGTTGGTTTCAAAACAAATCTTCAAAAACTTAAGGTTGAATTGGTTTTCAGAGCTCGAGGTTACGAGTAAGAGTCCTTCCCCGGCTTAGCTGGGATTTTTTGTTGCCAAAATTAGAGAAATAGTCGAGACAAACATCAGAAACGCTCTCTCGTCAAACAGGGCCACATCGGTCAAACAATAGACCAAAATCCAAGGGATGAAGATTAGAACTGCGCCGTTGTAGATAGTTATTTCATGATCTTTTGAAACCACAAAATTGTTATAGGCTTTTTGCATCAGAAGCCACAAAAACCAAAGGGCAAAAAACAAAGCCGGAATTCCCATTTCAGCGGCAATTTGCAAGTAGATATTATGGGCGGAAGAGCCGGCTCTGGCCAAAGATAGGTCTTGGTTCAACACTACCGGAAAGTTACCTATTCCTACACCTAAAAGTGGGTGGTCTTTTATAGATTCTAAGGAAAGTTTCCAGATTCTTATCCTTTCTTTGTTTGATGTCTCACCGAAATTTATTATGGAGCGCACCCTCTTAGATAATAAGTCCGAGTCCAATTTATAAAGCAGGAATTGAGGCGAGGCGAAAATTGGAAAGGCAATAATAAATAACGTGAAAAAAATAACCAAACTAAGTGATATTTTTTTAAATACATTTTGACGGGATTGGTCTAGTTTAAATTTCTTAAACCAAAAGATAAAAAACAAAGCCAAAAATGCCGATGCTATGCCCGCCGCCCATATCCCTCTTGTGCCGGTCAGTATCGCCGCCAAAAAGATCAATGAGACCAGCGAGATGAGCATTTTTTTTCTGTTAAAAAATATGACAAATATTGCCGGCAACCCAAGTAAAATGAACTGTGGAAAAGAATGTGAGTCAGGAAAAAGAGAAAACATTCTCAATGATATCTGCTCGCCATAATAGGCGTACCAAGTATTGCCGAGATTATAAGCAATATATGACCATCCGGCGCCGAATTGGTTGAATTGAACCTTACCCGCCCAAAAGCCCATGAATTGGTAGATGTCCATAAGATATGTTGAGCCAAGCTGGAGAAAACCTATTAAAGTTACGATAACGACAGGAATAGAGATATTTTTTATCAGCCGTTTAGTGAAGTCTGCTTGCGGTGAGCTTGCCGAATTCGTTTTTTGAGCTAAATCGTAAATTACTACACCAATCAAACTCAAATTTACAAAATAGATTATTCTTTTTATAGCTAACATTTTGTCGAGAGCGGGAATAATTGATAAAACAGCGAGTAGCAGAAGCACTCCGAGGGCGACAGAGGTTTTTGAATTTTGAATTTTGAATTTATTTAGGATTTCGGATTTAGGATTTCGGATTTTCGGCCATAGCCATTTTAAAAAAATAATTCCCGCAAGGATTCGCCACGTGTTGAAATTATCAAAAATCGCCGTGAGCGGAATGGCAATAAAAAATGGAATTGAACGGATAAAAAATACCGTTGCATCTTCAAGTGA
>CAZZGH010000003.1:0-5424 GCA_964653875.1 uncultured Candidatus Saccharibacteria bacterium | reverse complement strand
TTATATTTCTTAACAAATTCGGGGCCATCGGATTTTATTTTATCTATTTTCTGATTTTCAGTTAGCGCTTTTTTCATTGTTTCGACGATGTCGTCCACTTTTCCGCTTTTAGAATAAAACGCATAGTCCCCGAAAAGTTCGTGGCCTAACTCATTATCGGCGATTACGGGCGGAACTCCAAATGACAGAGCTTCCATCGGAGGCAGACCGAACGCTTCCCTATCGGAAACATAAACCAAGGCCTTTGCTCCGGAGTATAGTTCGGCAAGCTCACTATCTTTAATATAATCTTTATGGATAATGCCAGTAAAATTCAACGGCTCTGGATACTTGTCTGGACCTATAGCGATTAGTTTTAAATCTGGAAATTCTTTTAAAAGGATCTTGTATGCACCTATTGTTTCTTTCAGGTGTCTGCGCGGGAAAGCCTGGCCGACATATAACAAATAAGATAAATTTTCAGTGTAATTTAAAATACGATCGTATTTTAAATCAACCCCAAGATAGTTTACGTTAATTCGTTCGGGTTTTATTTTGAATAATCTGACCAATTCTTTTTTTGAAGTTTCCGAGATTGCCAGAATTTTAGTGGCAAATTTTGCAGTCCACCAACCGAATATTTTATAGGCCAGGCGATATCTAAATGGCAGTTTTCCCTCATTAGCTTCGTAGTACACATCTTCCGTGAGCATCACGACTGATTTTCCAAACGCGATTATGGGCAACATGTAATTCGGGAAAAACATTACATCAACATGCTTGAACCATAAATAGAGCGGGAGGTAAATGTAATAATACAAACTAAATGAAGGACGGATGAAAGGCGGTTTAACTATCTTTTTATTGAAAATAGGATTTTGAAGATAAGGATAGTTCGGGATTTTAGATTTAAAATATAACGAAAACTCAAACTCATTTTTGAGTTCTGGACGCTTCGCTATTTCCTCAAGGAGTTTATTTGTCATACGGGCAACTCCCCAAGTATCGTTTTCTATTGATTCGCATTCAATGCCTACCTTGATCTTAGTCATTAGAAATTATAAATTTTGCCGTATCTTTTTTGATAAAAATCCTCTACTCCTTTTAATATTGCAACGGACTGCTCCCTGTTTTTTCCGATCATTAATTTAATTACTTGTTTTAAAACGACTATCCAACTCCATGGCCAGACCAGCAGTTTGATATACCATGGCCCGTTTTTCAAATTAAAATACAGAGCGTTACGGTAGTGGTAGTGCAGAAGCATCGTCGAACCTAATTTTTTAGTTGAGGTAGAAACGGAATGAGAAATTTTTATTTCCGGTAAAAACGATATCGGAATCCCCGCCTTTAGGGCTCTTTGGCAAAAGTCAGCATCCTCAAAATACAAAAAATAATTTTCGTCCAAGAGACCAATTCTATCAAAAACTTCTTTTTTTATTGCCATCGCCGCACCTATGACATACAACTTATCCACATATTTAGTCATAACGACATTGAATGTCGTTATGTGAGTAAGGGTTGGTTTTAGCCACTCAATTTTACCGGCCAAGGCGGTTCTCTCACCTTCGTCTAAAACTAGTCCCACAATGCCTTCTTTACCCCCTTGTCCTGAGCCTGCCGAAGGGTCTAAATTGGCCTTTAAATGGGCGATAAGGTGAATTTCAGGCAGAGTATCATTATTGAGCAAAAGCACCCAATCAGAACCACTTGCAAGGGCTCTTTTGATACCCACATTATTACCTCCCGAAAAACCAAGGTTTTTATCATTTTTTAGGTAAATAACATTATCCTCTGTCGTCCGGTGTTCCATCAGTCGATCTATGTCTTTTGAATTATTATCCACCACAATTACATCAAAATTCTTGTCGGTTTGTTTTTTTAATGATTCCAGTAGTTTTATCGTGTTTTCGGAACTATTATAGTTGATCGTAATAATTGTCAGTTTCATGTTATATCTACCAATTTTAACATTTCTTGCCGGAATTTGTCCCGCGAGAATTTTTCTGCCCATTTTTGGATGACGAGCGGGCTATAATTAGAATAGTTCTCATTTAACCGGCGGACGCCGTCGGCGAGGGCTTCCGGAATGGGGTCATCAAAGAATTCTCCGGTCATATGTTCAACTACCGTTTCCAATGCCCCACCCTTTCGCAAAGCCAAAACCGGCTTGCCGAAACTCATGGCTTCAAGCGGTGTAAGCCCGAAATCTTCTTCTTGGGGCATTATGAATGCCTTGCAGTTGCGGTAATAATCCCCGACTTCGTCATCTTTTTTGTATCCGAGTATTTTTATATTCTTACCGGCTATTTTTTTCAGGTCATTCTTTGCCGGCCCGTCGCCAATAATTATGAGTTCATACCTTAATTTATTAAAAGCCTCTATCGCAACATCTATATTCTTGTGAGGAAAAAGCCGGCTTACTATCAAATAATATCCCAAGTTATCCACAGATTTAGCCATAACGACATTCAATGTCGTTATGGAAGTTGGGGGGTACATTATTTTAGAGTCTCGGTGATAATATTTTTTAATCCTTGATTGAACATGTTTTGAAATAGCTATGAATTCATCTACTCTGTCCGAGGCCTGCCTGTCCCATATTCTCAATAAGTGGCGGGACAATATCGCCGGCCACCCCCTATTTTCATTTTCGGAATTTCTATCCCATAGAAATCTCGTCGGACTATAGCAATAGCAAATATGTCTTGTTTTTGGTTTTAATACTAAACCTTTTGAAAAAATAACTGATGAAGAGATGACAACGTCAAAATCGGATAAATCAAACGACTCAATGGCCGACGGCATCAGGAAAAATAAATATTTATAGAGCTTACTTATGAAAGGAACTTTTTGGAGGGGGCTTATCCGAATCTCCGCTTCCGGCAGGAATTCCCGGGCAAATTTTTTATTATAAAAAAGAACATACACCGGTGCCTTCGGAAACATATTATGAAGTTCTGTCAGTACACGTTCGGCTCCGCCTAAATTATTGAGCCAATCGTGAACTAAAGCTATTCTCATTTTTTCGCTAAAACGTTACGTTTGTAGACGTCGAGGTTTTCAAGAACGATTCCTGTTCCTCGTGCGACGCAGAACAAAGGGTCATCAGCAATCATTGCCGGAACGCCGGTTACTTTAGTAATCAGTTTTTCTATGTTTTTAAGCAAAGCTCCTCCGCCGGAAATATGGATGCCCTTGTCCATAATATCCGAGCATAGTTCGGGGGGCGTGACTTCCAAAACGCTTTTAATTATCTGGACTATTTCCCGGAGCTGTTCTGTGATAGCCTCGGTAATTTCATTGGTAGTTATTTCTATTGTTTTCGGATAGCCAGTAGCCAGGTCTCGGCCCCTGATGTTTATTTTTTCTTCTTCCGGAATTTTCATTGCGCTTCCAATGGAAATTTTAAGAAGTTCAGCTGTTCTCTCTCCGATTGCCAGGCCGTGTTTCTTCTTAATGTATTCGACTATTGCCTGATCCAATTTGTTGCCGCCGATGCGGACGGATTTCCAAGTCACAATACCGCCAAGGGAAATGACGGCTATTTCAGTAGTGCCTCCGCCTATATTCAGAATCATATTCCCCGCCGGACTATTTATGGATATCTTAGCCCCGATTGCGGCAAGCACCGGCTCTTTGACGAGGTATACTGCTTTGGCTCCGGCATTGAGCGCCGCTTCAATAACAGCTCTTTTTTCGGTGGAATTAATCCCGGCCGGAACCGAAATCAAGACCTCCGGCTTAACAAAACTCAAAAACCCGCCTGCCTTTTTAATAAAGTAGCGGAGCATAGCTCCAGTTACGCGGTAATCAGCGATAGCGCCGTCAACCAACGGTTTGGATACGATAATACTATCTGGTGTCCGGCCTATCATTTCTTTGGCGAGATTGCCGACGGACATTATTTTATTATCTAAAATTGAAATGGCAACGACAGAAGGCTCGTTAATAATAATCCCCTTTTTGGGTATGAATACCACAGTATTTGTTGTGCCGAGATCAATTCCAATCTTTTTCATTGCCATTTAATTTAACCCTAATCTGTGATATTATCAATATCTAACACAATATGACCAAGCGTACAAAGAGAGCTCTATTCTATTCGGCGGTAGTTGTTTTTGCATTGCTAAGTTATGTGGTCATTCTTTATGCTCAAGGATATAAATATAGCTTTTCCGAAACGAAGTTTTTTAGGACAGGCTCAATAAATATTAAAGCAAATGAAAGCGCAAAAGTATATCTCAACGATAAATTTTTAGATTCCACTTCTTTTTTTGGCAATTCTTATACAATAAGCGGACTTTTACCGGGACAATATACGGCCCGTCTACAAAGAGACAATTTCAGTTCGTGGCAGAAAAAGATATCTGTGGAGGAGGGACTGGTAAATGATTTCTCAAAAATTTTATTACTGCCTAACGATGAAACAACAAAGCAAGAGTTAAAAAAGGAAATTCAACTGTTATTATATCCTCCTGTGGAATTTTCATTACAGCCTTCTCCGGTTCCTTCCAAAACCTCAAAATCAACGCCGAATTTGACGCCAAATCTTGAACCATTTTTTATAAAGACTTTTATTTTATATCAGACTGTTGATTCTAAACCGGTGCCGATTTCTAGCGGAGTGGCGGGGTTTGCCTTTTCACCGGACAAGCAGAGAATTGTTTGGTGGAACAATAATAACGAGATTTGGATGCTTTGGCTGAATGATATGAGTTATCAGCCATACAAAAAGGCCGGAGAAAAAGAATTTATCACAAGATCTCCCGACATAATTAAAAACACCGCTTTCTTTAGAGGTAATGATCATGTAGTGGTTGATTCGAGTGGTTATAGGGTTATAGAAATTGACAAGCGTGGCGGGTTGAACATTATTGAGATATAAAATAAAAAAGTGCCGTGTCGGCACGAGTGTTACAAGATTCTTGATGTCTCTCTATCTCTCTTTCCTTCTTTGAGATAAGTTCCTCTGCAAAATTTACAACACCTGTCAGGAACTTTTTTCGTTCTTTAATTTTTTTGACAAGTTTCTTTGTGTTGAAATGCTCATAAGCCATGATCTCACCTTATTTATCTTGTTTAGGTTCTGAGCATATTTTATTCTTTTAGGACAAAAGGTCAAACAAATTTATCTTGCTTTATTATTGAATATATTACCAAAATAACTAAGTGGAAAGGGCAGCGGAGAAGGCTAACAAAAGAAACATTTACCCTCCTTAAGTTTCCAAAGACTCTGCCGATACTTTACGACAATTTGAGGCGGAGGTCAACATAAATCAACGGCTCACATGTGTGAGCCGTTGAGGTGTTTATTAAAATAGTTACAAGTTTATCTTGCCTCAAGAACATCTACCCTGATTTCTGTTTTGCTAACTCGGCCCTCTAAGTTTTTGTGGTCGTTTTTAATGGTTTTGATATTATCTAGAATTCCAGTCTGGCCTT
>CAZZGH010000002.1:0-41668 GCA_964653875.1 uncultured Candidatus Saccharibacteria bacterium | reverse complement strand
CATTTATCTCCCGGCCATTATCCGACATTAAGAATAGACGGCCGTTTAATAACGCTCAATCAACAAGAAATTTTAGATAAAGAAACTTTAGACGGGTTAGTTTTCGCCCTTTTGGGAGAAGACCGAGAGGCTAGGTTCTTGTCAGAAAAAGAACTGGACTTTTCATATGAACTGGAAGGGAAGAACCGATTCAGGGTAGATGCTTATCAGACCAAAGGCGGTCTAGCCGCCTCTTTGAGGTTGATTCCGAATGAAGTTAAAACCATTGACGAACTTAACCTGCCTCAAATAATCAAAATATTCTCAAAACTGTCCCAGGGTTTCATTTTAGTGGTAGGACCGAATGGCCACGGGAAATCCACGACATTGGCCGCCATAATAGATATGATAAATAAGGAACGGGCTGAAAAAATCGTCACTATCGAGGATCCGATAGAATACATATTTTCTCCCAACAAAAGCATCATAGACCAAAGGGAGGTTTATCAAGATACATTTTCTTTTCACAAAGCGCTGCGGTCAACTTTCCGACAAAACGCTAACGTCATTATGGTCGGGGAAATGAGAGATTATGAAACCATGAGTGCGGTGGTAACCGCGGCGGAGACGGGACACTTAGTTTTAACTTCTTTGCATACCAACAGTGCTTCCCAAACCGTAGAAAGAATAATAGATAGTTTTCCATCCAGTCAAGAATCACAAATCAGAAACCAGCTCGCTAACACCATCTCGGGCATAATTTCACAAAGATTGATTCCGAGGATAAAAGGCGGTCTTATTCCTGCAGTGGAGGTCATGATAGCTACTCCGGCTATCAGAACTTTAATTCGCGATAACCGCCCCAGACAAATGGATATGGTAATAGAGACCAGCCAAGATGTTGGAATGATAAGTTTAGACAGATCATTGGCAGATTTAGTCAGAAGAAAAGAAATAAGCTGGGAAAGAGCAGAATTCTATTCGCTTAATCAAACCGAATTAAAAAATCTGCTCCAATAAAACTATGACTAATTTCTCATATAAAATTAAAACCCAGAACGGTGAGATACTCGAGGGGAAGATAGGGGCTCCAGATGAGAATGCGGCTGTTAATATTCTTCAAAGCAAGGGGTACTTGATTTTAGCAATTGAACGATTAGAAGGCGACATTTTTTCCATAGACCTCAATAAATATTTTCAAAAACCGACAAACAAAGATATCGTTATTTTCACCCGCCAGCTTTCAACTCTTATTGATGCCGACATGCCATTGGCGGAAGGATTAAGAACACTAGCTCGTCAATTTGAAAAGCCCACCTTAAGAAAAATAGTATCCGAAATTTCAGACGCAGTTGAAGGAGGCTCTGCTTTATCAAACGCTTTAGCTGTTCATCCAAAGTTATTTTCTTCTTTTTATATTAAACTCGTCCAATCAGGAGAAATTTCCGGCAAATTGCATGAGGCCTTGCTCTACTTGGCCGATCATCTCGAAAGAAGCCAGGAGATAAATTCCAAAATAAGAGGAGCTTTGGCTTATCCGGCGTTCGTGGTATTTGCTCTTATTGTCGTCACCGGCATCATGGTGGTTTATGTCTTGCCTCAATTATTGGCCATCTTCAAGGATGTCGGAGCCAATGACCTGCCTCTAACAACCCGAACACTGATTTGGGTAACTAATTTCGTAAATAACTATCTTTACTACCTTTTCACACTTATTTTCGGCTCTCTTTTCTTGGGATGGAGATATATCAAAACAACCAAGGGCAAGGCTACGTTTGATAATTTCAAGATAAATATGCCTGCATTGGGAACAGTGGTAAGGAATTTATATCTTGCCAGAATATCGGAAAGTTTATCTACCTTGATTAAATCAGGAATACCTATTCTTGATACCATTCACATCACTTCCGATTTGGTTGGCAATGTAAATTACCAGTTAATTCTTCTTGATGCCGAAGAAAGCGTTAGGGGAGGAGGAAGCATCTCTGATGTGTTCGGGAAGCATAAAGAGATTCCGCCACTCATGTCATCTATGGTAGCAATAGGGGAGAAGACCGGAAAGCTTGATTTTATGCTCGAGCATATTTCCAAATTTTATAAGTCTGAATCGGATACTACAATAGAGAACATCGCCACACTTATTGAACCGATTTTAGTCTTAGTTCTTGGTGTAGCCGTAGCAATCTTGGTATCCGCCATTTTGCTTCCGATATATAATTTGGTTAATGTCACTTAACATCAGGAACTGGTCCCTGTTTATAACCCTCCTTGCGCTTCAATCAATCATTTAAGTATAATTAGAATATGAAAAATAAAAGCCAAAAAGAACTCACTTTGAGTCTGTCGAAAGGTTTTACATTGGTCGAATTATTAGTCGTCATCGCAATTATCGGAATTTTAGCCACACTGCTCTTGTTACAGTTAGGTGTTGCCAGACAAAGGGCGAGAGACGCAAAAAGAATTGTTGATATAAGTCAGACAAGAACTGCAGCAGAACTCTATTTTGATGATGCCGGTCAATATCCTCAAGTTGCGACATGGACCGCTTTAGGCGCGCTTTTTGTTCCAAAATATATTACCCAGTTGCCCGCAGACCCCTTAAATAACGGCAATTATACTTACAATTACGCTTACAGCGGTCTGACAAAATATCATATGTGGGCGGAACTTGAACAATCTGCTGCCGCTCTAAAAAGCGATGCGGATATTGATTCTACCGGATGGACCGGACAGGCGCGTAATGGAGCCGATGCCAATGGTGCTAACTGTACCACAACTGCTATTGACTGCGTTTACGACCAAGGCCAGAGCCAATAGAATAATTTAAGATAGAAATTCAGTATCAAAGAATCGCTAATAGCGATTCTTTGATATAATAAGAGCATGGAGTGGGCATTGCTATTCATCATTGGTCTATGTATCGGCAGTTTCTTGAGTGTGGTTATTTTCCGTTTAAACAAAAAGGGCGGAATCCTGATAGGTCGGTCAGAATGCTCTCAATGTTTAAGACGAATTAAATGGTACGATTTGTTTCCGGTTTTAAGTTATATTATTTTAAGAAGCCGGTGTCGAAACTGCAAAGACAAGATCTCTCTCATTTACCCCTTAGTCGAACTCCTCACCGCATTTTGCCTTTTATTATTTTACGCTATCTTCAAGCCGGTTTTTGGAGTGGAAGATTTTTACTATCTACTAATTATCATCTCTTTTATTGTTTTAATTTTCTTTGATTATCTCTACTTCTTAATCCCCGAAAAAATAACCTTGCCCTTGATTATTATCACAATTTTGTTCAATTATTTTTTTCGACAATCAGAATTTATGACCTTGTTTTTATCCGCTTTAATCATGGGGGGTATTTTTGCTATAATATATATAGCGTCCGATGGGAAATGGGCAGGATTGGGAGATGCCAAGCTATTATTCCTGGTTGGATTAGTACTCGGTTATCCCTTGGGGTTTTTATCGATGATACTCTCTGTGTGGATAGCAGCTTTGACAGGAATCGGATTAATGCTCTTCGGAAAGGCAACTTGTAAAACCGCTTTACCTTTCGGTTCTTTTTTAGCCGGAGTTTCAATCATAATCATCATTTTTCAAAATGAAATACAAAAAATTATTGGCCAATTTTTTTGAAAATTCATCAGGTTTTACTTTGGTTGAGCTTCTGGTGGTAGCAGCAATAACCGGAGTTATCAGTACTTTTATGTTAATCAATTTTCAAAGAACCCGAGTAGATTTAACCGAGAATGCGAGTATTATTATCGCAGATTTACGAGCTACTCAAAACAAAGCTCTTGCAAGTACAAAATATAATAGTGGTTCGGGACAAAAAATAAGATGCGGTTACGGAGTACATTATATCAACCCCACCTCTTACTCTATCTATGTTGGCCCTGATGCAAGTTCCAATAATTGCCCCTCTCTTAACAGAAACCTCGACGGTGCGGACACAACTGCTACAACCAAGAAATTCGAAAATAACAAAGTTGAGTTTAAAGCTATTTTTAGTGATATCTTTTGGGAACCGCCCCATCCTTATACATACATAAACAACTCCTCATCTAGCGCTTCCATAACTATTACAATCGGTAAAAGAGGAGGCACCTGTCCGCAAGATTGCAAAACCATAAATGTATCTACATCAGGAAAAATTGAATAGAGGGTTTACGCTTGTTGAAACCCTAGTGGCTTTGGTTATTTTAACCATTGCTTTAGGGCCGGCTTTGATTCTGTCCAGCAATATTTCATCCACTGCGTCTATTATCCAACATAATCTTATTGCAGCTAACTTATCTCAAGAAGGTCTTGAGGTTATTCGAGCGTTAAGAGATGCGAATTGGCACAATAGACTGGCTTTTGATACCGGGCTACCCGACGGAATTTATAGAATTGAATGGAATTCAAATACTCTTATTGCTCTAGGATCTAACCCTCCTCTTAAAATAAACACTGGCCTGTATAACTATTCTTCCGGAACGGATACTATATTTAAAAGAACCGTGACCATAACAAAAATAAACTCCGAAGAGTTAAGAATAATAAGCGACGTAACTTGGATCGAAAAGAAAAATAGGGCTCGAAGCGTAAAGGCTGAATCGCATTTATTTGATTGGAAATAAAATTATGTCAAACATTGAAATGTCAAAATACAGAAATGCAGAGAGGGGTTTCACGATAGTAGAGGTTCTTGTAACTTCTTTGATTTTCTCGATTATTGCTTTAACTGTGAGCGCCATTTTCATACAGATTATTAACATAGAAAGACGCGCTTTTGCCGTCCAAAAGATTCAAGATAATGCTCTTTTGGTATCCGAGGAGATTTCTCGGGACATAAGGGTAAGCAGAATCTCTAATCAGGAATCTCCAAACTGTACGGCAACTACCCTTATATTAATTCACCCCATCAAGGGAACTGTAACTTACCGGACAAGTGGAGGAATTGTTCAAAGAAGTATAAACGGCGGAAACTATGTTGACATCAGCGCTTCTAGCGTCAATTTCTCAAAAATGAATTTTTGTATTTTGGGATCTTTGGTTGACGATAATCAGAGCCCGCGGACATCAATAGTCACATCGGTTGAAAACCGAACCGGAATAGAAAAGATGCAAATAAATATCCAAACCACAGTTACCTCAAGAGATATGTTCTATGAATTTCAAAATTGATTACCTGACCAATATGAACAAGAGTAACCAAAAAGGTTCGATTATAATTTTCGCAGTCTTAATGCTTGGGGTTATTTTAACCATTACCTTAGCTTTGGGTAATATATTTTTACCTCGGCTAAGATCATCAACCGAAGCCATTAATTCAGTGGCTGCTATTTATACCGCTGACAGCGCCTTGGAATGGTGTTTACATGAACAAAGAGCAAGATCTCCGTCGGTAAGCGCTCCGACCATGTCAACTGGCGCAACTTTTGCGATTTATTTTGGTCCCGGATTGTCTTCATGCGCCCCAACGGAAATCCCCTTAAACCACAGGGCGGTAGGAACATACAGGGGAGTCACTCGATCCCTTGATATGATTGAATAATCGTCGCTTAGTTGATCTAATTTCAAACTAACCTAACTAACCTAAAATTGGGGTCTGGGGCTTGTCTAGAATAATTAGAACAATTAGAATAACTAGAAATCAATGGTTTATGACCAAAACCCAAGCTAAAGAACGTATTGAGAAACTTAAAACAGCGATAAATAAGCATCGTTATCTTTATCATGTTCTAGACCGTCAAGAGATATCCGACGAGGCGCTAGATGCCCTTAAGAAAGAGCTGTTCGACTTAGAAGCGGAATTTCCTGATTTAGTAGCACCCGATTCACCGACTCAAAGAGTAGCCGGCAAACCGCTTAAACAATTCAAGAAAATTAAACATCCCGAACCGATGCTTTCATTCAATGATGCTTTTGATGAAAACGATATGAAAGAGTGGGAGAAAAGATTTGAAAAAGTTTTTCCTGGTGCCAAACAATACGGTTATTATTGTGAATTGAAAATAGACGGACTAGCCATAGAACTAATTTACAAAAGGGGCCAACTTTATACTGGTTCAACAAGGGGAGATGGGGTTGTTGGCGAGGACGTAACCCAAAATCTCAAAACCGTAGAAGCAATTCCTCTCGATCTATTAGGCGAGGGGGAAGTTGTTGCGAATCTAAAGAAAGAAAAACTGGAGCGTTTTATACCTGGAGCCAAAAAAGCTCTTTCCGGAGAATTGACAGTGCGTGGTGAGGTTTTTATAACCAGAAAGGAATTTGAAAACATAAATAAAGCACAGAAAAAAGCCGGACTTAAGGTTTATGCTAACCCGCGCAACTTGGCCGCCGGTTCTATAAGGCAGCTCGACCCCAAAATTACAGCATCCCGCCGATTAGATTCCTATGCCTATTCCTTAATTACCGATTTCGGGCAGAAAACCCACGAAGAAGAACATTTGATATTAAAGGCGCTCGGCTTTAAAACCAATCCCCACAACAAAGCAGTCCCGGATATGGAGGAGGTAAATAAATTCCGGGATCCTTGGGAAAAAGAAAGGGAGAAATTAAATTATGAAATAGATGGTGTAGTTGTTATCTTGAATCATACAAACACCTTGAGCCGATTAGGCACAGTTGGAAAAGCTCCCCGGGGAGCTATCGCTTATAAATTTTCACCAAAAGAGTCCGAAACGTTAGTTGAAGATATAATTGTGCAAGTTGGCCGGACAGGTGTTTTAACTCCCGTAGCAGTCTTGAGGCCTGTTCAAATAGGCGGCACGACCGTCTCCCGGGCAACCCTCCACAATCTTGATGAAATAAAACGTCTTGGAGTTAAAATGGGGGATACCGTCATTATAGGCAGGGCAGGCGACGTAATTCCTGATGTTAAAAAAGTTCTTAAGGAATTGCGAACCGGAAAAGAAAAAGAGTTTCATATGCCTAAAAAATGTCCGGTTTGCGGAGAACCAATTGAAAAAATCCAGGATCAAGTGGCATACCGCTGTGTGAATCGCGACTGTCCGGCTATTAAGAGAGAGGCAATTTATCATTTTGTTTCGCGCAAAGCATTGAACATGGCCGGCATTGGCCCCCGGATAATAGACCAGCTCATGGCCGCCGGACTCATACGCGATTCCGCTGATTTGTTCAGTCTCAAAAAAGAGGACCTGCTGAATCTGGAAAGATTTGCCGACAAATCCGCCGAGAACATTATCGACGCAATTCAATCACAAAAGAAAGTTACCCTGAATAAATTTATTTATTCGTTGGGTATCGACCATGTCGGCGAAGAAACCGGTTTTGTTTTGGCCAAAAGATTCAAAACGCTAGAGAATTTACAACATGCAACATTCAACGACCTACAATCAGTTTCTGATATTGGACCAATAGTCGCCCAAAGCATATATTCTTGGTTTCAAAAACCTTACAACAAAAATATTCTGTCTAAGTTTAAAAAGGCGGGAGTTCATATTGTGGAGGAAAAGATCACCAAAGAATCTACCAAGCTCGCCGGTAAAACATTTGTTTTGACGGGTACGCTGGAAACTTTGGGTCGAGACGAAGCGCGGGATAAAATTAGAGAGCTTGGCGGAGATGTGTCCGGTTCGGTCTCCAAAAATACTGACTACGTCGTAGCCGGCTCCGAACCGGGTTCAAAATATGATGACGCTAAAAAATTGGGGGTTAAGATAATTGATGAGAAAGAATTTTTAAACATGGTAAAATGAAATCATGCTAACCGATAAAGAGGTCAGACATATCGCTAGTTTGGCGAGAATAAAAATAACCGAAAAAGAAGAAAAGAGCCTCAAAAAAGATCTGTCTTCGATTTTAGAATACATTGAAAAGTTAAACGAGGTTGATACAACTGGAGTTGAACCGCTTTATCAGACAACAGGATTAGTGAATTCTTTCCGCAATGACGAGTCGAGAGGGGAATTCGAGATGAACGAAAACCTTAACGAGAAACTTGTTGGTCAAGCACCCTATAAAGAAAATAGGTTTGTAAAAGTTAAATCTGTCCTTGAAAGGAAAAAATAAAATAGTATGTACCCCATTTTATGCATATGCATAAAATGGGGTACATACTCCAAGTTGATGGTAAACGGGTTCACAATCAAAGATGTCAAAGACAGCCTTCAAAAAGGTCATTTTACGATTGAAGAAATTTTCAAAAAATATTCTGACAAAATTAAAAAAGAAAATAAAAAACTAAATGCATATCTTTCAACTTTCAACTTTCAACTTTCAACTTTCGACTCGCAAGCTCCGCTTGCGGCAGTTCCATGCGCGATTAAAGACAATATGCTCATTGAGGGAACTATCGCCACCGCCGGTTCAAAGATACTTAAAAACTACATGTCGGCTTACGACGCAACTGTTGTAAAAAAACTCCGTCAGGCGGGAGTATCTTTTCTTGGAAAAACCAATCTTGATGAATTCGCCATGGGAACTTCAACCGAAAATTCCGCCTTTGGACCAACAAAGAACCCCCATGATCTAACTCGTGTTCCGGGAGGCTCTTCCGGCGGTTCCGCCGCCGCTGTAGCCGCAGATCTTTGTGTTTTTGCTCTTGGATCTGACACCGGCGGTTCTGTGCGCCAGCCGGCCAGCATGTGCGGAGTTGTCGGACTTAAGCCAACCTATGGCCGGGTTTCCAGAAATGGACTAATTGCCATGGCCTCATCTTTGGACCAAATCGGACCCTTGACCAAAAATGTTTATGATGCTGCCTTAGTGCTAAACGCTATTTCCGGTCATGACATTTTTGACTCCACTACTGTAACCAAAACAACCCCGGACTTTACCGAAAACATCGGCCGAAAAATCAAAGGACTCAAAGTCGGTGTTCCGAAAGAATTTTTCAGGGAAGGGCTCGATGAAGAAGTTCGGGAAAAAATAAAAACAACAATCAATAAACTTGAAGATCTTGGCGCTGAAATCGTTGAGATAAGCCTGCCTAATTTTGAATATGCTTTGGCCACATATTATATTATCGTCCCCAGTGAAGTCTCGGCTAATCTCTCCAGATTTGATGGTATCCGTTATGGCCACTCCTCCAAAAAAGCGGGGACCCTCTTAGACACTTACCTTGAATCCCGTTCAGAAGGATTAGGCGCTGAACCCAAAAGAAGAATAATGTTAGGAACATACGCGCTATCCTCCGGCTATTATGACGCCTATTATCTTAAAGCTCAAAAGATGCGGAATCTTATAAAAAAGGACTTCGATGACGCTTTTAAAAAGGTTGACGTCATCGTCGGGCCGACAGCGCCTCATGCCGCGTTCAAACTCGGCGAAAAAATATCCGACCCATTGTCACTTTATCTGGAAGACATTTACACCGTCCCGGTTAACCTTACCGGGCTACCCGGAATATCCATTCCTTGCGGTAAGGGGTCTACAAGCAAAATGCCGATAGGATTCCAAATCATCGGCCGGCCTTTTGACGAAGAGACCGTTTTAAGGGTATCCTACAACCTTGAACAGGTTTTAAGTTGAACCTAAAAATGCCTTTCTACGATAACAACACAATACAAAGCACCCTCGATAATTTATATCAAGTATACGATCTTAGGGTCGGAAATATTACCATAGCCCAAGCTTTGGAATATTTGCCCGGTTTTGGAGCGGATGAAATCTGGAATATCGTGAAATTAATCCTTACAGTAGCAAGCGTGCTGCTTGGAATCTTATTGGTTATAGTGATAATAAAAATAAACAGATTAGCGGCCGTAAAAATAAACTTAGTAAAAACAATCATGCCACCTTCGCCTGCTACATCAGGACTTAATGCCCGTTGGGTTGAAATCGAAAAGCATATTAATTCTACCCGCGAAGCCGAATGGAAGTTTGCCGTAATTGAAGCGGATAAAATGGCTGATGATTTATTAAAAAATTCCGGCTTTCCGGGAGATACAATGGGGGACAGATTGATGAACATCCAACCGGGCCAATTAACAACCTTGCAGGGTCTCTGGGAGGCCCACAAAATAAGAAATCGTCTAGTTCATGATACCAATTATTTCCTGCGCTATACTGAAGCCAAAAGAGCGGTCGGTCTCTATGAAAAAACATTAAAAGAACTCCAGGCAATCTAAAAACGACCCGAGGGTCGTTTTTAGATTTGGTGGACCGTACCGGATTTGAACCGGTGACCTTTTCTATGCCATAGAAACGCTCTACCAGCTGAGCTAACGGCCCATTTGAACCTCAATCTATAAACAAGGAGCTATTTACTTGTTCTAATTAAAATTATATACTGAATGTATTATGCATGTCCATTCTTTAGAAAAAGTAGAGCAGCTAAAGCAGCTACGAAAAGAAGGTCACAGTATTGAGGAGCTGGTTAAGATACTCTCAATGCCAAAAAGTACAGTATGGCATCACATACACACTATTAAGTTACGGAAAAAGTATATCTTAAAATTAAAGGCCAATCAAGGCGGGAGTAGGTTAAAAAAAGAACGAGATTTAATTAAAGCAAAAGATGAAGCAAGAATACTTCTCAACAGCAACAACAAATATTTAGTAAGTCTTTTAGCGATGCTTTACTGGGCTGAAGGAGATAATAAAAATGCTTTTTCTTTCGTCAATACTAATGCAGAAATGATAAGTATATTTATCGGCATACTAAAAAAATGTTTTCGTGTAGACAAGGGCCAACTACTAATAACTGTCAGGTATTTTACCGGGATGAATCGAGACAAGTGTTTAAGACACTGGTCAAAAATAACAAAAGTTCCTAAAAAACAAATTAACATGTATTATAACGATGGTGGCAAGAGGGGTAGGACTGAATTTGGAATGTGCAGAGTTGCGGTTAGGAAAAGTGGCTATTTGTTTAAAGTAGTTAGGTCTTTGATTGTCGGTATTTCAAAAGAAATTAACGCCCCGGTAGCTTAATTGGATTAAGCAGCCCCGTCCTAAGGGGAAGACTGCAGGTTCAAATCCTGCCCGGGGCATCATAAGAAAACATGCAACTTCCAAAAGAAATACGGGAGATTATAAAAAAATTAAATAGCGCAGGACTTGAAGGATATACAGTAGGAGGCTGTGTCCGTGATTTGTTATTGGGCAAAGAACCGAAAGATTGGGATGTCACTACAAACGCCAAGCCCGAAAAAATACAAAAATTATTCCCCGAACATGTCTATGAAAATACATTCGGCACAGTAGCAGTTAAAACGAATTCAGAAAAACCTGAACTTGCTCTTGTCGAGGTCACACCATACCGTATTGAGGGTAAATATACGGACAAACGCCATCCAGATTCTGTTAAATTCGCCGACAAACTTGAAGATGACTTGTCACGGCGTGATTTTACGGTAAATGCGTTGGCAATGGACATAAATGGAGAAATTATAGACTTATTCAACGGCCAGAAAGACTTAAAATCCAAAACAATAAGGACAGTAGGTAAGCCCGAAGAAAGATTTAATGAGGATGCCCTCCGACTATTAAGAGCCATAAGATTTGCAACGCTCCTTGGTTTTAAAATAGAAAAGGAAACACTTGAAGCAATAAACAAAAACTCTGCCTGGCTGGTAGCTATTTCCAAAGAGAGAATCCGGGACGAATTTGTAAAAATTATTAATTCCGACAATGCCTACGACGGGGTTATCCGTCTCCAAGAAACAGGGTTGCTTAAACATATTATTCCTGAATTATTAGAAGGAGTTGGAGTTGAACAAAACTTGCACCATATTTATACCGTTTGGGAACATCTCGTCAAGGCACTAAAATATTCGGCAGAAAAAAACTATTCTTTGGATGTGCGTTTGGCATCATTGTTTCATGACATAGGTAAACCAAAATCTAAAAGGGGAGCGGGCCGGAATTCAACATTCTACGGCCATGAGGTTATCGGGGCAAAAATGGTTGCAGAAATAATGTCTCGGCTAAAATTCCCAAAAGATCAGGCTGAAAAAATAATAAAACTGGTCCGCTACCATATGTTCTACTATAATCCCGAAGAGGTAACGGAGTCCTCGGTAAGAAGGTTGTTGACAAAGATTAGCTTAGAAAATATTGAAGACTTGATAAAGGTCCGCGAAGCGGACAGAATAGGTTCGGGCAGACCAAAGGCTGTTCCCTATAAATTACGCCATCTTCAGTATATTATAGACAAGGTCTCCAGCGATCCTATCTCCGTAAAAATGCTCAAAATTGGAGGAGAAGATATTATGAAGGAACTTGATATAAAACCAGGGCCAAAAATCGGATTAATCTTGAATTATCTTTTGGCTGAAGTAATTGACGACCCAAATAAAAACACCAAAGAATATCTGGAAAAAAGAATTCATGAATTGGATAAAAAAACACCGGAAGAATTAAGAAAATCGTTGGAGACAATAGAAAAAGCCATTGAGGAAGAAGAGAAGGAGAGGATGAAGAAATATTATGTATAAATTCCAGGCTGTAGTGTAACGGTAACACGCTATCCTCGGGCGATAGAGAAAGAGGGTCCGACTCCCTCCAGCCTGACAAAATGGTGCGAAAGAATCCGAGATTCAAATCCTTGTAGCTCGACTTAAACTTTGATATAATTAAAGGGTGTTATCAAGGGTAAAAATCCGATGTTATTTTTGCCGCAAACAATTCCTGACGAAGAGAGCTTATTTTATTTTTAACAAAAATGCTGGCTATCATTCATTTTGCTCTAAAAAATGTCATTACAAATCCAAAATACGAGGCAGTATTATACTTTGCGAGAACCATGAGTGCGGCAAAAAATTCTACAGAGCACCAGGCAACATTTCTGCGTCTAACTACTGCTCTAAATCCTGTGCTGCGATTGTAAATAATCAAAGATATCCAAAATGGCCCAAAAGATATTGCAAGGTTTGTGGTAAGGAGTTTAAGAACAGGGAATCTAAATATTGTTCAAGTAAGTGCGGGTGGTCAAGCTTTCATTATTCTCATGTTCCTAAGTATTCTAAAGAACAGATAATTTCTATTATTAAGAATCACTATGGCAAGAACAAACGAGTTCCTGCCAAAAGAGAAATAATGGAAATATCACATAAAGCTATCCACCAATTTGGCTCATGGAACAACGCGATAATCGCCGCTAATTTTACGCCACATCGTTCTCATGACCACCGCATGTATCGCCGTATGAAAACCAAAGCTAATGATGGCCATGTCTGTGATTCAATCTCTGAAGCCATAGTCGACAACTGGCTAACCAAGCGCGGTATCCCCCATAACCGTGACACAAAATACCCGACTACCGACCACAAGGCCGATTGGTCCATAAAAAATGGTAAAATATTTGTCGAATACTTTGGTCTTGCAAAAGATAGCCCAAGATACGATAGGGCTGTAAAAGAAAAAATTAAACTCTGCCGCAAAAATAAGATAAAACTTATTGGAATTTATCCTAAAGACTTGTATCCAAATAATCAATTAGATAAAATTTTGAGTAGATTAATTTAAATTGGGCCCGTCGTATAGTGGTAATATACGGCATTCGCATTGCCGGGACGCGGTTTCGATTACCGCCGGGTCCACCAAATTTGATTTACCGAGGATTAACTGATAAAAAACCTATGAAAATATTTTTAGACGATCAAGCTCATAACGAGCGGAAAAATTGGATACCCGATGGTTGGCGAGTAGCGATTAATTTTGAAGAATTTAAGTCTCTTATAGACGAGGCCAGCAAATCTGGAGAAAGAATTGATGCCCTAAGTCTTGATAATGACTTGGGTGAAAATAGTGGAGAACTAACTGAGGGTTTGGAAATCATGAAATGGATGTCAGAAAAACATCCTGAGTTGTTCCGAGCAGAGATTAGAATTCATTCACAAAACAATGTTGCCAGAGAAAACATGGAAGCTAAATTAAAACTTTGGCAAAAACACGTGGAAGATCTCATTGAAGCCAGAGAATTACCGCACCCGTTTGGTGAAATAAAAAAAGTTAGATAAGAGCCCGTAGTTAAGTGGCATAACGCAACATTCGCATTGTCGAGGCGGGAGTTCGATTCTCCCCGGGTCCACAAGAGCTTAAAACCTCAACTGCTTGAGATTTTTAGCTCTTGTGGAAGGCGGAGCGATGTTTTTGTTTGAGCGATAGCGAAAGGCAAAAACCGCGAGCCGGGGTCGCGAGATTTTTCCGTCAGGAAAAATACTTGTGACCACAAAATTCATGAACGACGAAATATTCAAAAACCTAAACGACAAACAAATAGAGGCCGTCAAAGCAATTGACGGTCCTGTTTTGGTTATTTCCGGTCCGGGTTCAGGTAAAACTCGCTGCTTAACTCATCGGGTGGCTTACTTAATTTCTCAAGGAATAAGACCCGGTAGTATCTTGGCCATCACTTTTACAAACAAAGCATCAAACGAAATGAAAGAAAGGATTGATAAGTTACTTCAGACTAAATCGGCTCAACCCATGACCGGCACTTTTCATTCAATATGTTTGAGAATATTGAGAAAAGAAATTTCTCTCCTTGGTTACAAATCAAACTTCTCAATTTTTGACACCAATGATCAGGTAAGCTTAATCAAAAAAGTAATGGTAAATCTAGAAATTGATCCTAAGAGATATAATCCGCATTTGATATTAAACAAAATTTCTAAGCTTAAGACCAATCTAATCTTCCCTGAAAACTATAACCCCACAGAATTTTTTACAAAAATTGTTTCCAGGGTTTACAACAACTACCAGACAGAACTAAAAAGGATGAGCGGCCTAGACTTTGATGATTTAATTGTTCTAACCGTTAAAATTTTCAAACAAAACCCCGAAATTCTGGAAAAATATCAGAGTTTCTGGAAATATATTCTTGTAGACGAGTATCAGGATACCAGCCACGACCAATACACTCTGGTCAATCTCCTCTCGGCCAAAAGCAGAAACATCTTCGCAATAGGTGATGACGCCCAATCAATTTACGCTTTCCGCGATGCCGATATCAGAAATATTCTGAATTTCCAGAAAGATTATCCCGACGCCAAAGTTATTTTTCTTGAACAAAATTACCGCTCTACAAAAAATATTCTCGCCGCAGCTCAAAACATAATTTCAAACAACCAAACTCAAGTCCCCAAAGAATTGTGGACGGAAAATACGAAAGGGGAGAAGATACATGTCAGGGAAACTTTGAACGAGAGGGCCGAAGCCGAATTTATAACCGACAAAATTGATTCTCTTTTGGAATCGGGGCATAAAATTCAAGATTTCACGATTTTATATCGAACCCACGCTCAATCAAGGGCAATTGAAGAAGAGCTGATAACCAGAGGGTTTCCCTATCAAATTGTGGGCGGACTAAGATTTTATGAGAGAAAAGAAATAAAAGACATTCTTTCTTATTTAAGATTCATGGTTAATCCGACTGATTTGATTAGTCTTGAAAGAATCTACAATGTTCCGACAAGGGGAATCGGCGAAACGACATTCAATAAAATTACGTCAATTGGCGCACCCGACCTGATTCAATCAATCGGAATACTGGCTAAAGAAAAAGGCAACACAAAACAAGCTAAATCTTTAATCGAATTTAAAAACCTTTTGGTCGATCTGTCGGAAAGAAAAAAACACAGGAGTCTAACATCTGTCATAAAACATATCGTCAAAGAAACTAACTACGAAGAATATCTAAAAAATTTAGCTATAAAAAAAGACCTCTACGTCGACACAGACGATCGGATGGAGAACATAAAAGAACTCCTGACCGTTTCCAAAAAATATGACACACTGCCGGGAGAAGAAGGGATAGAAAAATTCTTAGAAGAAATCGCCCTCTTGCAGGAAACGGACAAAATGAAAAATTCCGCTGACCGGATAACTTTAATGACAATTCATTCTTCAAAAGGACTGGAGTTCCCGGTTGTCTTTATCGCCGGCATGGAAGAAGGTCTCTTTCCTCATAGCCGAGCCACCTTAGCTCCTCTGGAATTAGAGGAGGAACGCCGACTTTGCTATGTCGCCATTACCCGGGCAAAAGATCGGCTGATTTTAACTCATGCAAAATATAGAAATATTTTTGGCTCAACTCAAACAAACCTGCCGTCACGATTTATTTATGAAATGCCCCAAGATATCCTAAAAATTCAACCCTTATTTGAAGGGAGCTATTCCGACGATGAAATCATAGAATATTGATTACGACATAAAATGTCCCCCAAATTATGCATTTGCATAATTTGGGGGACATTAACCTATGCCATATCCCAAAAAATCTCTCGGCCAGAATTTTCTGATAAACGCGGGCGTACTTGAAAAAATAGTGTCCGCGGCAGAATTAAGTCCGAACGATACTGTTTTAGAAATCGGTCCCGGAACGGGAAACCTAACGAAACTACTTTCCGAAAAAGTCCGTTCGACTAACTCAGGACAAGCCGGACGAGTTATAGCTGTAGAAAAAGACCACAGACTCATAGGTGAGTTAAAAGAAAAATTTAAAAACACAAACGTTGAGGTGATAGAGGGGGATATATTAAATTTTACAATTGAAAGTTTAATGAAAATACCAAGGTTAAACCTTGTTATACAAGGTTTAACCTTGTATAAGGTTGTGGCAAATATCCCATATTACATAACTTCACACCTTCTGAAAACTATCTTCGAGGAGTGGCCGAGGCCAGAATTAATTATCCTAACTGTTCAAAAAGAAGTTGCTCAAAGAATTGTCGCCAAACCACCGAACATGAATCTTCTTGCTTTATCAGTTCAACTTTATTCGGATGTAAAAATAATATGTTATGTCTCCCGAGGAAGTTTTCGGCCGACGCCGAAGGTGGATTCGGCGATAATAAAACTAACCCCGCACCAAACTATTCCGCTGACCACCATTAAGAAGGGGGGCGGGTTTGGTACAGGGCAGGCACCCCACGATCAGCTAACATTAACCAATCATGAAATATTTTTTAAGCTGATAAAAGCCGGCTTTTCCGGCAAAAGAAAACAACTGATCAACAACCTGGCCAAAAATTTTGGTATGATTAAGGATGACCTGTTCAAGATATTCAAAGAACTGGATATTAGACACGATGTCCGAGCAGAAAACTTATCATTAAGCCAATGGACAGAATTATCAAAATTTATGGAAAAATAGTTCGTCTGCGCCCCTCTGGTTTCTGGCCGGGTTTTATTGTTGGTCTCGTTTACTTTTCATATACTTTCCGCTGGTTTTGGTCTTTGTATCCTCTTAACACGTTTGGAGTTGAAAGCGGACTTTATTCTTTTTTGCTGATTTTATTTGTTTTTACTTTAAGCGTAGCTGGAACAGCTCTCTTTTGGGGCTTATTTTCTTTTTTTATCGACAGATTAAGTAAAGAAAATAAATTTTTACCAACCCCCTTAATAGCCGCCGGCGTATTTGTTATTGCCGAATACTTGAGGTCTTGGGGATTTGGATTTCTATGGACAGGTAGCGGGAATTTATTTGGCCCGCACTGGACACTGGGAAGTCCTGCTTATTCTTTGGTTTCTTGGCCTTTTATTTTAAGAATTTCTTCTGTTTGGGGAATTTATGGGATAAATTTTGTACTGATGTTGATAGTGGGTACTATTTTCTTTTTTGTCGCCGGCAAGTACAAGATTAATTCGAAGGCGGTTTTATTTAATCTTGGGTTAATGGTTTTGATGTTTTTTATAACAATCGGACTTTCCTTAAAAAATAACAAGGAAGTGCCAGACACAATAAAAATTTCCTTAATACAAACAAGAGACGAAACAAGGTTTAAATTCTCCGCAAATGAGATATTGGACAATTACACTAAAAAATTAGAAATGCTAAAAGAGGCGGCAAGCGCAGTTGACGGGGGAATCGTCGTTTTCCCTGAAAGTTCTAATTTTTCAAAAACCTTGCTTACTTTTTTAGACAATAGTTCTGCACAAAATTATTTTAAAAAACTTTCCGATAAAGAGTTCACCATCATAGACAACAACATCTTGCCAGATGAGGAAAGCTATAAATCAAGAACTTTGTTTGTTAACTCTAAAAACGGAATTTCCGGTTTTTATGACAAGCAATTATTAACGCCGGCTGGAGAATATATTCCTTATGTTTTAAAGTTGCTTCTTTTTATCTTAGGGAAGGGCGCAATCACTGCTGAAAGTTCCGAACTAAAAGCAGGTTCTCACTCCGACTTATTGAACTATAATAATTTTCAGATAAAGATCCTTGTGTGTTCAGATGTGGTATCTCCCACCATCTCATCTCAAGATCAATACGGCTTACTAATATTTCTCCAAAACTTAGGCGCATTTAGAGGTAGCCGCGTAATAGAGTCCCAATTCTTGTCTATGTTGAGGTTCCGGGCGGCTGAAAGCGGGAAATATGCCGTTTTGGCCTCAAATTTTGGCCGTTCTTATGTTGTGGATGGCAATGGAAATATCGTAAAATCGACCGAATCCAGCGGCTACCAGATATTAACAGCTGATGTTGTGCCCAATAAAAAACAGACATGGTATAATAAGTTAGGAGATTTGCCAATTTTATTGTTGTCTTTGGCAATTTTTGGGTTAGGTATAACTAAATCACGAAATGCCAAACAAAATTAAAATATTTTTCGGTTTTCTGGCGTTAGCCGCCCTGTTTTCGGTTTACAGTGTTTTCAATTCCTTAGACGGTAAATCTGCCCCCTTTGCGGCCATCGATATAGAAAATCCCTTACCTGTTCCCGACACCGATGCTGACCATGACGGCCTGACAAACAGAGAGGAGTCCTACTGGAATACCGACTTTCAAAATCCCGACACCGATGGCGACGGTTTTAAAGACGGAGAAGAGGTAGCATCGGGACACGATCCTCTAAAACCCGGTCCGAATGACCTTTTATCCAACTCGACAAATTTAACAGAAAAAATACAAAAATTAGTCGTCGGCGGTCTTTATTCTGAAGATTTAAAACCCGAAAATAAAAATTTCGGCTCATCAATTGGTAATATTTCTGCGGTAATTGTTGACGATTTCTACCAATCCCAATCTTCTAAAAAACCTACTCTAACTTTAATAAGCAATTCAAAAGAAAATCAAGAGTCTTACCTAAACGACGTATCGCAAATAATAAAACAACTTCTTTTTGCTCCTCGTGATAATATCGGCCTTAAAGCCACCGGCGACCAATACATAATTCTTCTTTCGGAGTTCAAAAACAATTTCAAAGATGTGTACCAAGCTTTGGTTAAAATGTCCATTCCCAAGGACTGGCAGGAAATACATTATGGTCTATTAGACATAATCAACCGGTCAATGGTTGATTATGAATCTCTAGGTTTTTACCAATCAGATCCATACAGGGCGTATATCGCGCTTGAAGACATTAAAAATGTTGATGGTGATATAAAAAACCTACTAAAGCAAGTCAATTCCAATATTTCTAAAAACAACCTAGCTTTGGATGATAATTTCTATAACCTTTTAAACCAGCTTTACAAATGATTTTCAAAAAATTAATCGTTATTACCACCATCATCGGGTTCGCCTGGGGTTTGGCTGTTAATGCCCCCAAAATAAATGCTGGAGCAGCAGTAGTTAATGATCCTATCAATGCGGCTTTTAATGCTACAACCGCTGGTTCTGCCACATCTCTGACAGTAAAAGAATACGTTCTTGATGCCATAGCCAGAACTATTGCCAGAAGTTTATTAAATATTGCTGTTTCCGGAATAATTAATAAAATTCAAACTGGCGGAAGAGACGGCGGGCCAGCTTTCGTCCAAAATTGGAGTAACTTTCAAACCAATGCCCAATATAGAGGCGAGAATGTCTTCAGAAGCATATTAGCATCAACGAATTTATGCAGCTATACTTCTGGAAGTATCAAGGAACTGTTTGCGGCTAACACCGTGGTACCCTCTCAAGGACAAAATCTAAGAACAGGCAACTTTGATTCTTTTGCTCTACGATCAAATTGCACCATGCCCTCCAATTTTAGTATGACTAATTATCAAAATGACTTCTCTGGAAATGGCGGGTGGAATGCTTGGTCAAGAATGCTTGAACCACAAAATAATTATTACGGTCTTCTGTTCGGATCTCTCGATGAGTCAGCCAGACAAAGATCATTAGCACAATCAAGTGATGTTTATGAAGCAATGGCTGGTAGCGGCTATACATCTGTACGCAACTCTTGTACAGGGAAGGGGCCCAATGCACAATGTGTCTTTATGGGTCAGATTTTTACCCCGGGAGATCTTTTAGGCAAATCGGCGGCCAGCACTATCGACAATGATTTGGGGTGGCTTGTTTCATCAGATGAATTAAGTGAAGTAATTATTGCTATCGGCTCCGCAATTACAAACAGAATAATAAATTTAGCTACATCCAATCCCTCAAATGATTACGCAACCGCTCCCAAAACCGACACTTCAAGTTCCGACAAATATCTTGCGTGTGTTAATTCTTGTCCGGCGGCCGATAACATTACTTGCCAAACCAACTGTGCTAGAGCTTGGGGTTATAATGTGCCACAAGCAAGTTCTTCTCCTCCTTCCGCGCCACCGGGAGGAGGAGGCACGGGAGTATGCAGAAATTCTGGCGGAAACCCTGATTATGCAGGGGCACTCCGAACTGCCACTGATGCTGTCCTGGCTACCAACTCGGGAGGAATCGCTGACGCTCTCAATACAACTGCAAATGGATTTACAATTTTAAATCTTATATCCACAAAACTTAGAGAAACAGGATTTAATGCAACAACTAATGTAAAGAACGGGAATGACAACCCAAACACGGGAGATCTTATTGCGGTTTGGAAGTCAGGCGATACTACAATTGAACGTTACGACGCTATTACTGATTCGGGAGCAGGAAGTACACCGTTAAGAAACGTAATGACAACTCAATTCACCGGCGATATCCCCTTAAGCTGCACTCAATAGAAACAGTTGAAAATACTAGACACATGGACGGATTTAAAATAAAAAATAAAAAACTCTGTCTCGCAATTCTTTTTGCGATTGTTTTAGTTTTTCTGCCGACACATCTGGTCAATGCTTTTGGGATAGAATCTATTGCCACAAATGCAATTTCAAGTGTATTTGGTTGGCTTCTTTTTGTAATGTTTTCAGCTGTCGGGCAAGTCATTTCTTTACTCGCCGCTGGTCTTTATCAAGTAATCAATATACCAGTTTATCCTAACGGAGGACTCGCGGTTATAGATGAGAGTTGGAAAATTATGAGAGACTTCGCTAATATGTTTTTTATTGTTGCCCTCATTGTGATGGCTTTTGCAACTATTTTTGATATTCTTCCCGGAGCGGCAAGATACAACGCCAGAGCATTGTTTGGAAAATTTCTCCTAACAGCGCTCCTGATAAATTTCAGTTTGGTTCTCGGAGTAATGGTTATCCAGGGAACACAGATCCTAAGTAATACCTTCCTTACTTCTATTGGAGACATGTCTGGCCGATTGGGTCAAGGGCTGGTAAACAACATTCCCCTTAATCCCGACCAAATTTCTGCCAATGCTTTTGCCAATGCCCTAGATAACGCAGTTTTCGGAACAATAATAACCCTCATTTTCTCCGTCGTTCTCCTTTTTACGTTCGCGTTTAGTTTGTTGACGGCATTTTTGTTTGCCTTAATAAGGATTCCTATTTTATGGGCTTTACTTATTGTTTCTCCAATTGCCTGGATTCTGAATATTTTTCCTTCTGGACAAGGAACATTCAAAAAATGGTGGGGCACATTTATCGGCTGGAATATGTTTCTGCCAATTTTTCTTTTCTTTCTTTATTTTGGGCTCTATTTTTTACAAAACCAGGGCGCAGTACTTTCTAAGATAGCCACACAAACAGCTAATCAGCCCCTCGGCGGAAGTTCGTTTACTCTTCAAATTTTATTCTTCTACGTTTTAAGTGGAATATTTTTAATCGGTGGAACAATAGTGGCGATGAAGGCCTCCATGTTTTCTGGAACCGGAGTGGTGGGGATCGCAACGTGGTCACGAGGCGTTGCAGCGAGAAGATTGGGGTTAACAGCAATGGGAGGGGCGGCTCAACAAAGATTAGAACAGGTTAAACAGGAGGGTTTGCCGGGGAGATTCGGAAAACTTTATGGTGGTAAAGCCGGATTAGAAAGACAAACATCCGGCTGGGCAGAAAGATTTGGAGTTCGAGGAGCTGCCGACAAACAATTAGCCAAAGATATTGCTGCCAACAAGGAGAAGTTTAAAACCGTTACAGATCCCACTCAACTAGAAGCTTTGATGTCTAGGGGTAGAAAAGACGAAAGATTGGCAGCGGCAGAAATACTGAAAGATAGAAAGCTTTTATCCGAGGCAGGCCGTAGAAAAACATATGAACTTTATGAAGAGGTTTCACCTCTTGGAGCTAAGCAATTTGCCAGAAGTCTTGATTACGACAAGATGTCAGCGCAAGAAAGAGAGACCTGGCTTGGTAGAGTGCCCGACATAGAGACAAAACAAAAAATAACAAATGTCATGGCCGATAAAGGCGACCGCTACTTAACTAATACCGAAGAGGGTGCCGAACAAAATCTTAATAAAGTCCTGGGCCTATTCGGTCTTGAAGGTGAACAGAAAGATCTTCTCAAAAAGATCGAAAAACATAATTTTGAATTATCCACCAAGGTTGGACTACAAAATCAACTGTTAATGAAAGCTGGAAAAGCAATAGAAAATACTCCTGAAGGGATGCGGGTTGCCATGGAAGAAGCAATCAGCCGCATGAACCCAGACGCTTTACTGGAAGCCACCAGAGCTTTAAAAGATTACGTGGGTGTTTCCACGGGTCCAGAAGATACTGGATACGAAGCGAGAAAAAATTTAGTAATGGGGTCTTTAAACCAGCAGAAAATTGAAGCCATGATGGCAAAGGGGACAAAGCAACAACTGGAGTCTTGGCAAAAGATATCTCCAGATGAATTTGATGCGGAAAAAATAAAAGCAAAAAAGGAAAGAGTTGCAAAAGAATTAGCAGAAATAACAGGGAAAGCAACTGGCGAAGCAATAATTCGTGGAGGTGGTTTAGGTGGGACCAGCGGTGGGCCAGCAGAAGGAACGCTACCGGCAGGCCCTCCAAGAACCGGCCGAGGCAGCGGAAACTATCCCAGAGGACAAGTTGGTTTCGGATCTCCAACTCCGCCAAATCCACCGACCAATCCCAATAACACCGTAGACTTAAGAAACAAACAATAATGCGTTTTCAACTACCACAATTTATTGAGACGGAAACCAAGATATTACAGACTATTCCACTCCTTAGTTGAGAGGCCGGCTTGACGTAAAATTTCGGCTATTAAAAAGCCAGAAATATCTTTGCTGTGGGGATTAGGTATGTGAACCTTGAGTTTTCCTTTAATCATAAATAAATGACGGCCGCCAGAGTATGGGCCGTCAAAACTTAATTTCTTGAAATTTTGGACTAACTTGCGCCAAGAAATACTCTTAGGCATGTTTAAACATCGAGCGGCGATCAAATTTTATGTCAAAACCGGGAATGCTTTCTTTGTTCCTAACTTTTAAAATCAGAGACTCCTCCAAAACCTCACGTAACTCCTTTTTACACGTTGCTAAGGTTTTTCTATTAGCCCAAACTCCAGGGAAACTAGAAACAGAACCAAAATAAGAACCGTCCTTCAAGACCTTAAATTTTGCTTTTTTAAATTGTTTTTCTATATATTCGCTAAGCATATTTTCACTATACTATGGATTAAAAGCTATATCAAGCATCTGTTGGCTGCCTTAAGGCCTTCAATAAATTCATAAAGTCTGCTAAGGCCTTGGGCAGTTCCGCGTATATTTTGTCGGCAATTTCTTCTTTATAGGTGTGGGCGGTTTCATTTCTCATATCCACATACTTAATCCAAGCATCGTTGTATTCAACCAGACCCTGCCGATATGCTTCACGGAAACAATCCTTCGGCGAAGAGCAGGCTATTCCTTTCTTGTCCTCAAGATACGCTTTAACGGACTTCCATGATAAATCCAAACTAAACTCAAACCGCTGGATAGCCGAATCGCGAATAATAGAGTTCTTGGGTTCTTTCAAAACCTCATCCAATCTTTGCAGGGCTTGTTCAAATTGATTTAAAACAGCTTCAAGTTTTGACATAATAAAAAAATTATAAATAATCGCGCCGGAATGAAACAACTTTGTAAAAATCCGGGGAGACCTTGGCAAAATCCACTATCTCAATTTTATAGAGAATGGGCAGGTTGTCAATTTCGTCTTTAATTTTAGCCATAATTTCGTAGGAAATCTCTCCCGGACCTTCAATGCCGACGTCAATATCCGACCGCTCGTTACCGGAACCAACTACCCGTGAACCGAAAAAAAACACTTTATACGCTAAAATATCCAAGTGTTTTCCTATAATACCCAGAATGTCTTTTTTTAATTTTCCGAGAGGGTAGTGTTCAATTCTCATATAATTGGATTATATAACAAAATCGGGCTGTTGACTACTTACGCCATTTTTGGCTAAAAATCTGCTATACTTAGTTTATAAAATAAACTTCGCCATAGTTTAGGCGGGAGAGGCCAGCAAGTTACAAATGCGTTTTCAATTGCCACAATTCATAGAGACAGAGACTAAAATAGTAGGGCCGTTTACGCTCCAGCAGTTTTTATGGATTGCGGGCGGAGCCGCTTTTGTGTTTCTGCTTTTTACTTTAGTTAGGGGAATTTTATTCTTCATTTTTGCAATACCAGTGGCTGTGATTTTTCTTGCTTTGGCTTTTTTGAAAATAGACGGTGTTCCGCTGATAGTTTACGCCAGCTACGGGCTTTCTTATTTTACGAACCCCAAGAAATATATATTTAAGAAAAATAATGAAAGTAGCGAGTGGAGGGTAGAAGGTGGTAAAAATTCTTAACAACATTCTACTATCCACATTCAACATTCAAAATGGCTATCAAATCAACTAAACAATTAGTAGAGATAGCAAACATAATAGACAGTATTGTATTGCTAAAAAACGGATCCTTGAGAGCTGTGATTGAAGTTTCGGCAATTAATTTTGAACTCCGTTCCGAAGGAGAACAGACGGCCATTCTCCAAAATTTCCAGCGTTTTATTAATTCAATAGATTTTCCGCTTCAGATCGTTGTAAATTCCAGAAAACTAAACATCGATGAGTATCTCAAATTGATCAATGAATCTGCAAATGCCCTAACCAATGAGCTTTTGAAAATCCAGGCAATAGAATACTCAAAATTCGTCGAAGAGCTTTCAGACCTTTCCAACATCATGTCTAAGAAATTTTATATTGTCGTTCCTTTTTACGTTTTTGAAGCACCGTCAAAATCCGGAATAACACAGAGTTTAAAAAGCATATTTAAACCATCGGCGGTTGTTAAGGAATTAACGCCCGAACAGCTGGAGACTTACAAAAGCCAACTCCTCCAAAGAACCGAACTAATCTTTGACGGCTTGATTGGAATGGGACTTAAAGCGAAAACTTTAGAAGGAAACGACCTAATGAATCTTTTCTACGGGCTATACAACCCAGGTAACAAACTAACATCCGAAAATGGACCAGAATAATAAAAAAATAGACGAACTATTCGCCCCTTCAGCTTTCAGTGTTTCACCTAATTATTTTCAAATAGGGGATAAATACGCCCGCACGATATTTTTGGCCACCTACCCTCGATATCTTCACACTAATTGGTTTTCACCAGTTATAAACTTAGATCGTGTTTTTGATATTTCTATTTTTATTCTTCCCAAAAATACGACTACAGTTCTTAAACAATTAAGAGATCAGCTAGCTCGACTCCAGTCACAGGCGATGGAAGAATCCTCAAAAGGCAAGGTCCGCGATCCAATACTTGAAACCGGCATTCAAGACATAGAAGTACTTCGCGACAAGCTTCAACAGGGAACAGACAAATTCTTTGAACTTGGTGTCTACATTACAATCTACGAAAACAACATTAAAGAGCTGGATGAGACCGAGAATAAAATAAAGGGCCTCTTGGAATATCAGCTGGTTTTTTCAAAACCCGCCGTTTTCAGGATGAACGAAGGTTTTAATTCAACTCTGCCTTCTAACGATGACCGACTCAATGTCCATACTTCCTTAAATACGGAGCCCCTTTCTTCTTTGTTCCCATTTGTTTCTTTTGACCTAACCTCAAATTCCGGAGTGCTTTATGGCATAAACACACACAATAATTCCTTGGTACTTTTCGATAGATTCAAACTTGAAAATTATAATTCTGTTGTGTTCGGCAAATCAGGTGGCGGAAAAAGTTATACTGTCAAACTTGAGATATTACGAAGTCTTTTGTTTGGAACCCAGGTTTTAATTATTGATCCCGAAAATGAATACAAGTACCTTTCGGACACTATCGGTGGCTCGTCGATAAAAATCTCAGTCAATTCCGATCAGCATATTAATCCCTTCGATCTGCCAACACCAAAAGAAGACGAATCTCCGGCCGATGTTTTCAAATCTCATATTCTTGATCTGACTGGCCTTTTACGACTCATACTCGGAGAATTGACCCCCGAAGAAACAGCCATCCTAGATGAAGCTTTAATCCAAACTTATGCCATCAAGGATATCACTCCAGAAGTCAACTTTACCAAATCTTCACCGCCCTTGCTTTCTGACCTTCAAAGCATATTAGAAGGCCTAACTGGAGCAGAGTCAATGGCAATCAGGTTGAAGAAATACACCCAGGGAACCTTTGCTGGCTTTTTGAACAAGCCGACAAATGTTTCGCTAGATAACCAAATGATAGTCTTCAGTATTAGAGAAATGGAGGAGGAGTTAAGGCCAATTGCCATGTACCTAATTTTAAATTTCATGTGGGTAACCATCAGAAGAACGCTCAAACAGCGAATCCTTGTGGTTGATGAGGCGTGGTGGCTCATGAAATACGAATTAGGCGCTAACTTCCTCTCCAATATCGCGAAGCGTGCCAGAAAATATTATGCTGGTCTGACCACCATATCACAAGATATCCCTGATTTTCTGGCATCGCCTCAAGGAAAAACAATTTTAAGCAACTCTTCTATACAGGTTCTTATGAAACAATCGCCATCATCCATCGAGGTGGTTAAAACAACGTTCAACTTAACCGATGCGGAAAAATATTACCTGCTGGAAGCACGGGTAGGTTTCGGATTGTTTTTCCTCGGCCAAAACCACATCGGCATCCGCGTTGTCGCATCTTATGCCGAAGACCAGATAATCACCTCCGACCCCCGCCAGATACTTGAGATAGAGAAAGCCAAGGAAGAGTGGGCGAAACTTAGGGGGTAATCAACAACCAACAACTAATGACAATGCCCGAAAACCAGCAACAAAACTATCAAGAACAACTTGAGTCTGATAGGGCTCTCTATCAAGCCGACCAAGAAAGAGAAGAAAGAGAGAAGGGAAATCAGCCCGAAACACCGGCAAAGATGGACACAATGATGTTTGCTATTCTTCTTCTTCTTTGTGTCGTAGCTGACTTTATAGACATGCTAACGATCGGAACAATAGGCTGGCTAATTGGTCTTTTCGTTGATGCTATTCTTCTTCTGTCTGTTGGCCTTTCAAAAGGAGGGAGAAAGCAGTTCAAAAGAATAATCGTAGGAATAATTGGTGAAAAAGTTCCAATACTAAATATTCTGCCATTCAGGTCTTTGTTTTTGATTTGGTCTTTTGTAAAATCAAGATACGAGCTACCCATCCAACTTGGCCTCTCCGGACATAAACAAACCGAATTAGGAACATAACATGAATCAAAAAATTTTAATCACCCTGACTGTCGTATCTATATCTTTTACCGCTTTTTTGTCGGGGTATCTAATCAGCCAAAAAGATTTTCATAGAAGTCAAAACTCAAACTCTACTGGAAATATCCTGGATAAATTCAACGATAACAACCCCAACCAACAAGCAGGGTCTTCTGGTATTTTTAAGCTTTTAAGCCAGAGAACAGTCATATCACCTGCTATATCCAAAGAAAAAGACAGCGTTCTCTATTACGAGAAGAATACCGGTAAAGTTTTTGAGGTTACCTTAAACGACTTAAGAGAAAAACCCATATCCGAAATTCCTTTATCTAACCTAATAGAAACAATCTGGTCGCCATCAAAGAAAGAGGTTGTATCTCTTTTCTACTACCCGAAGGGGAATCACTACAAATACTTTAACTTTAAAACAAAAGCTTCTGCCGACCTCGGAACTGACATTAAATCTTTGGCGTTTTCTCCGGACGGAAGCCAAATAGCTTACTTTGGAATGAAGGATCGTTCCGGCGGTATATTTATTTCACAACCTGACGGCAGTTCTTTCAAAAAATTACTGCCAACTCGCTTAGAAAATGCAGAAATTTATTGGCCATCAGACAACCTCTTGGCTTTCAAAACAGAGACCGCGGACAGTTCCGAACTATATAGCTTATCTAAAGCCGGAGAGATTAAAAAAATACTGGACTCTAGGGATGGGCTTGAAGTTAAGTGGTCTAAAGACGGCTCTCGGTTCCTGTTTTCACAAAAAACGGAATCAGGGGTTGGCTTATTCTATAAAGATGTCTCTTCTGAATCGGAAATGTCTCTTAACATATCTACCTCCGCATCAAAATGTGACTGGGGCATAGATGGAAAAAGTGTGGTTTGCGGAGTACCTCAGTCATCAGCTTCTGGAGATGAGATATATGAAATCGGCCTTGATGGAATCAAAAAACTTCTATCTTCACCAACCTCCAAAATTAATACTTCGGAACTCTTTCTTTCCGGTCTGGATGATTATGTGGTTATTCTCAATAGCTTGGACAACAAATTGTATGTGCTGAAGAAGTAATAGTTCAATGTCTAAAAGCGAAAGACAACTATCTTATGGGAACCAGAATATTTTTACTCCTGCGGTAAAAATTTCTTCTCCCTCGCCCCGATTGGTTCCGCTAAAAGCGGAACACCGAGCCAATCGTGACTGCGGGTCGTTCCCCTAAGCCAGTTGCCTTTTGCTTTTAATAATTGCTATACCTCGAAACCAAACGGCCTTAAACGGGGATGGGTTGAGCTCTAATTAATAAAGCGAACGCCCTATTCCGACTGATTCATCGTCCTGGATAAGTTTGCTTAATAAATAAGCCTCTAATCAAAGAAATCTTAAACTAGCGAAGCGTTCTTAAGATTTCTACAATGATTAGAGGCTATTTATTCAAACTTAGGAAAAAGATGAGAAGGCGGGATGGGGCGGGAGCGAATTTTAACTAACGATAAAGTTTATGGATAAGGCTTTATGACTATTCGTCTCTGGGGTTCGTCTCCGATGCTTTCGGTAGCCACATCGGGACAAGAAGCCAACTCCATGTGGACAATCCGCCTTTCATAAGCCGACATCGGATTTAAAACTTCTGCTTTCTGCGTGTTCCTGACTTTTGAAACGGCTTGTTTTGCTAGGTCAACTACAAATGACGCTCGAGATTTCTTATAATCATTCACATCCACCACAACGTTTTGAAAATCACGGTTTTTCAAAAGCATGGCTCTGATTATATGTTCAAGAGCTTTAAGATTTTGTCCGTTCTTGCCGATAATAAATCTAACATTTTCTGGGGTATGAAGAGAGATAATCATCGTTTTTGATTCAAGATTGCTTTCCTCCTGTATCTCCACTCGACAATCAAGGTTCATAAAGCTAACAATCTTTTTAATAATTGTGGCCACTTTTTCTTTGTTGTTGTCTACTAAATTATCCATCGAATCAGCCATGATATTTTATATACAGTTGTTCTAAAATTGAAAAAACTGTAGTTGTTATCCAATATAATATCAAACCTGCCGGCAAATTCCAACCAATAACTATTATCACAACCGGGAAAAAATACAACATTTGGCTATTCATGGCCGCCATTTGCTTATTGGAACCTAGCTCTTGATTTTGCGTCTTGGTTGTCCATGCTTGAGCAAACTGCGCTCCTCCAGCAAAGACAGCTAAAAGAGGCATTTTGGAAGTTATATCTATAAAACCAAATGATATTTTGTTTACTACTCCTGGATTTGAAACAAATCCATAAAGCATACTTAGATTCTCCGGTTTCAATCCCGCAATAAAAGCCTGGTACAGCCCAATCAAAATGGGGAGCTGGATTAAGAGGGGGAGACATCCAGCAAGAGGGTTAATATTATTTTCTTTATAGAGTTTTACTGTTTCCATTGATTGAGCAGACTTGTCGTTTTTAAATTTTTGCTTGATTTCTTGCAATTTAGGGTTTAGCAGGCTCATTGCCTTTTGAGATCTCACCGTCTTAATGGACAAGGGAAAAAATAATATCCTTATAAGGGCCGTCAGAGCAATTATCGCCAAACCAAAATCATCCCATGGTAAAACACCATAAAGAAAAACAACTGCATTAAACAGCGGACGATATAAAATTTCAGTATATAGTGTTCCCATAATTTTTTGTTAATCAAGCATGATCTACGCCTGATTTAGCCAGAGGATTGCATCTTAAGATCCTACTGGCAGTTTTTAGCGTTCCTTTTCTGACTCCAAATTTGGAAATAGCATCAATAGCATAATCAGAACACGTTGGGTAGAACCGGCAAGAAGAATTAAAGGATCCAAAAGGACTGCCGGTCCAAAAAGGGGAGATTGCTTTCTTGTAAAATTTTATAAGTCCTATTATTATATTCTTCATTTTATTTTATTTAACATCTCCAAAAAATCTTCTATCACGTCTTTTTTGTCGGCCATAATTATTTTTTTAGTGGCAAATACGGCAATATCATAACCACCCAAACCATCTATTCTACCCCTAACAGCTTCCGAAAGAATTCTTCTTATCCTATTTCTCTCAACCGCCTTTTTGGAAACTTTGACTGATACAATAAAGCCAAATCGGGACGTGTCCAAGCCATTCTTTCTATACTTAATAAATAAAAAGCTGCCATTAACAGCTCTTCCTTTCTTAAAAACATTTTCAAAATCACGTTTTTTCTTCAGCCGGTTTTTTTTATTCAAAGCCATCCTCGATATTTAACTGTTTAGATATTTAAACAGTCAGGCTTTTCCTGCCCTTTCTTCTTCGCCTGGTTATGACATTCCGGCCAGACCTAGTTTGCATTCTTCCCAAGAAACCGTGTTTCACTTTTCTTTTCTTCTTTTTTGGCCGATATAATGTAGATTTCATGGGATTAAGTATACTTTTTTATATACTCTTGGTCAACCCCATGCCTTTTAATCCCATTTCTAAGCCCTATCCAGTTTTTTCAATTTTATTAAAAAACTATAGCTCCCACAAATTAGACCGCCAAAAAGGTGAGGGGTCAATATTGTATTAACATTTTCCACTTGTTATACACAATATATCAACTAATTTCTTGCCCCACTAAAGTTTTTACAGGGTATAATAAAAGGCATGACCAACGAAGAACTCTGGAAAGCAGTATTAGGAGAAATGGAACTGTCTCTGACTAGGGCCAATTTTACTACTTGGTTTAGAAACACTACCGTATTGTCCAGAGACAAAAACGCTATCGTTGTCAGTGTTCCTAACGGTTTTATTAAAGAGTGGCTTGAAAACAAATTTAATAAAAAAATACTTCAGTCTATTAGGAATCTCACTCCTGAAATTAGGGAGGTCAGGTATACGATTGGTCGCCCGAAAGCAGAACTCGTTAAACAAGATCTCTCTAAGATGAGTTTCGTTACTGAATTAGAAGAAAAGGTTGAGTCAGAACAAGATAAGGATTTAGACAAGACCACCAACCTCAACCATAAATATTCTTTTGAATCCTTTGTTATCGGTTCCAACAACGAATTGGCTTACGCCGCTGCCTTGGCTGTAACTAAAAATCTCGGTAAACTTTACAACCCTTTGTTTCTTTACGGAGGAGTCGGACTGGGAAAAACCCATCTTCTCCAGGCCATCGGTAATAAAATCTCCTCTGAAAACAGGGGTCGAAAGATTTACTATATACCCGCGGAAAGATTTACTGCTGAAATCGTAGAGGCAATCAGAAACAAAACAATTGAAGACCTTAAGACCCAATATGCAAAACTAGACCTGCTCATGATTGACGATATCCAGTTTATCGCTGGAAAAGAAAAAACCCAAGACATTTTCTTTTCTACCTTCAATGAGCTTTACGGTAAAAATAGACAAATCATTCTTTCTTCGGATCGTCCCCCTCAAACAATCCCAGCTCTTGAAGAGCGTTTACGTTCACGTTTCCAAGGTGGTATGGTTGCAGACGTAGGTCTCCCTGACTTTGAAACAAGATTAGCAATTTTAAAACTTAAGTCCTCCGAAAGGGGATATGATCTTAATTTGGAAGTTCTTACTTACATAGCCACTCATATCCAAAAAAATGTCAGAGAATTAGAAGGAGCTTTAAATAGGGTAATGGCTTTTGGCCAAATCTATAACCGAATTCCTGATTTAAAAGAAGTGAAAAATATTCTTAATACCTACCTAAGTGCTCCCTATAAAAAAACCTCTCCTCAAATAATCCTTAAATCTGTTGCTGATTTTTTTAGTATATCATTAACTGATCTGGTAAAAAGAAGCCGCAAAAAAGAGATTGTCCGACCCAGACAAATAGCAATGTTTTTACTTAGAGAAGAGACTAAACTTTCTTTTCCAGAAATAGGACAGAAATTAGGTGGTCGCGATCATTCAACAGTAATTCATGCTTGTGAAAAAATCAAAAACGAAGTTTCTGTAGATGAACCCTTAAAACAAGAGTTGGTTTTAATAAAAGAACGTGTTTACAATTCAATAAGTGAATTCAAATGAATGTAGACTATATAGAGTATAATTCATTTCATAAGTAGTTTATAAAATTTCAGAGTCAAAACTTATCATGTTTTTGTTCTGATTTAATCAATACCTTATCAACATCCCAAAATAATTTTTTTTCTAATTTTTTTAATATGGCGCTCAATAAAAACATACCGGTAAAAAGTTTTCAACATTTCCACAGTCTTAATGATAATAATAATACTTTAAATTAATCATTATAAGATATGAAAATTACTACCAATCAAAAAAACTTTAAAAAAGCTCTTAACTTGGTTGAGAAAGTTGTTTCCAAAAATTCGTCTCTCCCAATCTTAAATAATATTCTTCTTAAAACAGAAAATGGAAGGCTTAAGATATCAGCTACAAATCTTGAAATAGGAATTAATTATATTATTGGCGCTAAAATAGAAGAGGTTGGGCAAATAGCTGTACCAGCAAGAATAATTTCGGATTTTATAGGAAATATAGTAGATGATAAGGTTTCGTTGACGACTAAAAGCAATATTTTAAGCATAGATTTAGAGAAATATAAAACTCAAATACTTGGATTTGATGCTAAAGATTTTCCAATAATACCTAAAATAAAATCTAAACCTTTAGCTTTTATTCCAACCAAACTTTTAAAGACTTCACTTATGACAGTTTTAGATTCAGTGGCCGTATCTGAAACAAGGCCGGAATTAGCAGGAGTATTTATAGAGTTTAACAATGATAAAATTATTTTTGCGGCTACCGATAGTTTTAGACTGACCGAAAAAAGAGTTGATTTTAAAAATATTCAGAGACAATCTTTCATTATTCCTAGAAATACAGTTGTGGAATTAATAAGGGTTACCAGTGAGTTGGAAGGAAACCTTTCCTTCAATACCAGTGACAACCAAATATCCTTCTCTAATGATGACTTTGAAATGGTATCAAGAATTGTAGACGGAACTTACCCTGATTATAAAAAAGTAATTCCGGAAAAATTCATATCCAGAGTATTGGTAAGGAAAGATGATTTAGAAAAGACAACACGGATAGCTGGCTTATTTTCAACAAACATTTCAGATGTTAAAATAAGTTGTTCAGAAGGAAAAATGACTGTTTTTGCCAGAAACTCTGACAAAGGAGAGATAGACACTCTCGTTGAAGCATCTCTTAATAATCAGCCATTTAATGTCTCTTTGAATTTTCACTATCTTCTAGATGGGCTTAAAATATTAGATACAGAAAAAGTCATAATAGAGTTTACAGGACAAGGCAGTCCTTTGGTTATCAGGCCAAATGATGATAAAAAAGATGTAATTTATCTCATTATGCCATTGCGTAGCTAACCGATAACTTACAACTTACAACTTACAACAATTTAATTCTTGTCGTCAGTCGTCAGTCGTCAGTCGTCAGTTCTAAGTGTTTAGATCTATCGGAGAGACGTTGGATAAAAAGGAAAAGAATCTAATTCAAGCAGGAAAAAAAAGTTCCGATGTCAGTTTGGTTTTTGATAAGTTTTTGAACAGATATTTTGCTGAATATAAAAATTTATTTGAATGGAATGCCTCCTACGATTCCAAAAATTGCAAGATTGTTATCAATACCGGTAATAAACTAATAGCCGGTGAGTTGAGTTTAAGGGTAAAAGAATTATCACGGCTTCTGCGAGAAGCTAATCTAAAAGTAACTCAAATAATTATTGTGTAGAAGTAGTATTATAGGTTTGATTTACTGACCATTCCCAATTTTGAAATTGTGAGTCGGTGCCTGGATTTGTTGGCGCAGAACCAAGAGGATTATTCTTATCCACATAATAAAGTATTTCATGGTATTCAGGGAATAAACCGCCATTTCGCAGGAAAGTGTAGTTACCATCTAACATTACTTTATTGACTGTTACTGGATCCGGATTAGTGAATTTCTCGTTAGGCATAGTGTTTAAAGCTTTGGCCATGAATTCATGCCACATTGGACCGGAGGCGCTAATACCAGCTCCTTCTTTGGTCATGGATTCATTTTTGTTATTCCCTGTCCAAACGCCGGTAACAACGGTAGGCGAATAACCAACTACCCATGCGTCCCTGTTTTCCTGGGTTGTCCCTGTTTTAGCGGCAACGTCTCGCCCGGGGATATATAAAGAACTTGAGTATCCAAAAACCGGAGCTCGTGCCGAATTGTCAGAAAGCATGTTATTGATGAGCCGAGCTATTTGTGCGTCAAGAACTCGTTTGGGCTCATTATTTTTTTCTTCCAAAACTTGCCCGTTAGAGGACTCAACTCTCTGGATAAAAGACCATGGACTTCGCATCCCCTCGTTTGCAAAAACTCCATAAGCGGAAACCAAATCAACAAGCTTAACCTCTGCTCCCCCTAAGACAAGAGACAAGCCAAAGCGTGACTTTTCTCCTAGTGTTGTAATCCCCATCTTTTCGGTAAGGTCTATGGTATTGTTAACTCCCGCCAAGTAGAGCACTTTGACGGAAGGAACATTTAAAGATTGCGCTAAACCTTGTCGGAATGTAACCGGTCCGCGATATCTTCCGTCATAATTTTGGGGATGATAGCAGTCAATTCCGTATTTGTCTTTTTCTTGGGAACTGTCCGGTTTGCAATTCGGATTAAATTCTGTTTTTAGATCAAAGACTACAGTATCATCGGGGTATCCTTTCTCCAAAGCAACAGCATATGCGAAAGGCTTAAAAGCTGATCCTGGCTGTCTATTGGCGATAGCAACGTTAAAGTTTCCTTCATCGGCAACATTAAAGTAATCTTTGGAACCGACCAAAGCCAAAAGGTCTCCGTTTTTAGGATTTATCGCCACCAAAGCGGCGTTTGTAGCTTTGTATTTTTCTTTATTAATCTCTGCGTACTTTTTGACAGTTTCCTGCGCTAATGACTGAAGGTTGGCATCCAAAGTGGTGATAACTTTGAAGCCTCCGTTTTCAACGACGTCTTCGCCATATTTAGAAGCCAGATATTCTCGAACCATAATAATGAAATGCATGGGGCGTTGATCATTTTCAAGCTCTTTTTCGATTCCAATAAACTCTAGTTTTTGTGCTAGAGCTTTTTGGTATTCGGTGTCGGATATAAAATTTAGAGTTTTCATTCTTGCCAGGACAGAATTTTTTCTGGACAACAGTTCGTTAACGTGGTTGCCAAAGGGAGAATAATAACTGGGAGCTTTTGTAACCGAAGCGATGGTAGCTGCTTCAGCCAGAGTTAATTGAGAAGCTTTTTTGCCAAAGAACGCTTTAGCCGCAGATTCTATCCCGTAGGCATTGGAGCCGTAAGGAATTTGATTCAAGTACATCCAGAATATTTCATCTTTGGTAAATTTCCTCTCTATTTCAATAGCTAAGACAGCTTCTTTTATTTTTCTTGAAATTGTTCGCTCGTCGCCCAACAGAGCCTTTTTGACTAGTTGTTGTGTAATTGTGGATCCGCCCTGTGAAACGCCTAAATTAATTATGTCTTTGAAAAACGCCCTCGCAATGCCTCTCATATCCAACCCCTTGTGGTTATAAAAATCGCTGTCTTCGGAAGCCAACGTCGCTTTCTTGATTGTGTCGGGGATTTGTTCCCAAGGGATGATAGTTCGTTTTTCTTCGCCGTGGATGTCATATAGAAGGATCTCTCCGGTGCGGTCGTATATCTTAGTTGATTCGCCGACTTTTCTGGTAGCAATCGATTCAGGGTCTGGCAATGTTCTCTGGAGGTATAAAAAGAAAGAAAGAAGCATGATAGACCCGATTACGAATAGCCACAAAAAAAGCATTGCAAATGCCTTGAAAGCTTGGATTGTCCAGATTTTTTTAAATCTCCTTCTTACATTAACCATACTCGCTTGGGTTAATTGTGCCATAAAAAAGCTGCATTTACAAGCCAAATATTATAACACATTTTTTCTCCTAACAAGGGGCACCCTTACCATGATTTACAAGAGGAATAATAAAAGATATTATTTGATATATATATATATTGATATATATGTTTGGAATCCGACCTAAAATTATTACCGGCAAGGGCTTAATAAAGGAAATTCTGGATAGACACACTGAAACCCTTTATCCTTCGCGACAAGAGGTGGAAGAAAGAATGGGAAGAGGTGAGAAGCTCAGAATTTATTATGGAGTAGATCCGACCGGACCCGATATCCATTTGGGGCATACGGTGCAACTTCTTTTTATAAAAAGACTTGCCGAACTGGGGCATGAGATTATTTTGCTGATAGGCGACTTCACTGCCCGGATAGGGGATCCCACTGGCAAGGATACTACTCGCAGACCGCTGACATCAGAAGAAGTAAGTTTAAATATGAAAACCTATTTAGGACAAGTTTCCAAAATTGTCCCTAAAAATTTGTTTAAAATTAAGTACAACAACTCCTGGTTGGCTAAGATGAGCTTTGAAGATGTTATAAAATTGGCAAGCCATGTTACGGTTCAGAAGATGATTGTGCGGGATATGTTTCAGGAAAGGATAAAGAATGAAAAGCCGATTGGTGTCCACGAATTTTTGTACCCTTTAATGCAGGGTTATGATTCAGTGGCCATGAGAGTAGATGGGGAGGTGGGCGGCAATGACCAGACCTTTAATATGTTAGTCGGGAGAGAGTTGGAGAGAAAATATCTTGGGAAGGATAAAATGGTATTTGCTACTAAACTTTTAGTGGGTTCATCTGGCAAGAAAATGAGCAAGTCGGAAGGAGAAATTATTGCTTTATCCGACACCCCCCAAGAGATCAGAAGAAAAATACTTATGGTTGACGACTCAATAATAAAAACATTGTTTGAACTTTGCACAGAAAAGTCTTTGGGCTGGATTGAACAGAATAAAGATAAGAACCCTCGGGAGTGGAAAGAAGAATTGGCGGATGAATTAGTCCGAATATACCATGGGAAAAGGGCGGTCGGCGAGGCACATAAACCCAGAAAGACCCTAGGGGGCATTACTATAATTTCTACTACCGTGATGGCTGGTTTAGCCCCTTCTAATTCTGCGGCGAAAGAGCTTGTAAATCAAGGAGCTGTTGAAGTAAATGGTGAAACTGTGAAGGATTGGAATTTCAAAATCAAAAAGGGTGATATTGTTAAAGTGGGCAAGGGGGTAGAAATAGAGATAGAAAAAATAATAGATAAATAAAAATACCGCTCCCGCGGTATTTTTATTTAATTACCAATTTGTTTCTTTTTCGTCTTCCTCATCATCTTCCTTTTCATCGTCTTCATCTTCATCTAAATCATCAACATCATCGGTATCGTCATTTTTTCCTTCTTCTGCTTCGTCCGCTTTCAAAATGTATAGCGGATCCACCATTTCGTTTATTGCCATGCTGGCCTTGTTTACCTTGTTTTTATTGACTGGCCACTTAAGAGTTGCCAGACAATACAAATAAGATATCTATTAAAACTTTACCCAATTTTATTATTTACTCCGCAAATTGCAATAGCCAGCGCATCGGCGGCGTCATCAGGCTTTATCTCTTTTTTAATGCCCAAAATCAAGCGAACCATTCTTTGGACTTGGCTCTTGTCGGCCCCGCCATAGCCCGATATCGCTTGTTTCACTTGTATTGGGGTGAATTCAAGAACTGGCAGGCCGTGATTGGCAAGAGTAAGCATTATAACTCCCCTCATTTCCCCGACCGACATGATGGTTTTTTGATTTTTAAAAAAGAAAAGTTTTTCCACCACGGAAATTTCAGGTTTAAATTTAGTAATTAGTTTTGACAGTTCTTTGGAGGTGCTTTCGTAATCTGATAATTTATCTTTGCCGGAATTTTTAATTATTCCGTAGCCCAAAGACTCAAAACGGTTGCCTTCATTCTTTATTATCCCAAAACCAATTTGTGTAGTACCCGGATCAATGCCGATGATTATCATTGCAAATTGCTTGAAACATCCAAGTAAGGCTTCCGGGCTGAACTAGTTTAGAATTATGTTCTGTTAGTATTTTTTTAATTTCAGCCATTTGCCCACTCATAATAAAGTTTCTTTTGTTTGTAAGCCAAGATGCCTTAAGCCATTTGAGGTGATAACCCGACCTTTCGGAGTTCTGGAGAGGAAGCCCATTTGCATCAGATAAGGTTCATAAACATCTTCAATTGTTCCTTCTTCCTCCGAGATAGCTGCCGCTATGGATTTGAGCCCAACGGGTCCGCCATCAAATTTATCCGCGATAGCTAGGAGTATCTTTCTGTCGGTCTCCTCAAGGCCTTTGTGGTCTATTTCCAGTAGCTTTAAACTCTCTTTAGCTAAGGTTTCATTAACACAATCCAAATCTTTTATTTGAGCATAATCCCGAACCCTTTTTAGGAGGCGATTTGCGACGCGGGGAGTAAATCTGGACGAAGCGGCTATGGCCTTTATCGCGGGTTTGTCTATTTTTATGTCCAACAAGTTGGCAGAACGGCTGATTATTTTTTCAATATCCTCGTCTTTATAGAAATCCAAACGGAAGCTTACTCCGAATCGTGACCTGAAAGGTGCCGAAAGGAGTGATATTTTGGTAGTAGCGGCTATTAGGGTGAATCTTGGGAGGTCTATTTGGAGGGTCTTTGCCGAATTTCCTTTGCCGATGACGATATCAAGTTTGAAGTTCTCCATGGCCGGATAGATGACTTCTTCCACCATTTTGTTGAGCCGGTGAACCTCATCTATGAATAAAATATCTCCGTCGTTAAGACCAGTCAGAATTGAACCGACATCGCCAGCTTTTTCCAGAGCTGTGCCGGAAGTTATTTTGATGCTTGCCCCCAGCTCCTTGGCAATAAGGTAAGCGAGAGTAGTTTTGCCCAAGCCGGATGGACCATGTAGGAGTATGTGTTCTGTGGGCTCCTTTCTCTTTTTTGCCGCTCCAATAACCACCTTAAGATTTTCTTTGATTCTGTTCTGCCCAATGTACTCATCAAAAGTCTTGGGCCTTAAAGCCTGATCAAGCAATTGGTCTTCTGGAACCGGTTTTGGGGTCATGGAATTAGGGTTGACATTCATGGTTATTTGAACTAAAATATGGGAACTATCTGCCTGCCGCCTGCCGGCGGAAAGGACTTTTATAATCTGTAGGCAATTGGGTCGGAGTATTTAAATACATTGGTCCAAATGGGATATTATCTAGTTTGGATAGTTTGGTTTCGACTGGGCTATTCCTCGGAATTATCCTGCCCCGCGTTTTGTAAATTCGGGCATTTGCCTACAGATTATAAAAGTCCTTAGCCTAAAATTCTCTTTATTTCTTCAACCGAGGTGATTCCGTTCAGCAACTTTAAATAAGCATCCTGTAACATGGTTACCATGCCTTCTTTTTCGGCTAATTCTTGAACATCGGAAATGGCAGGTGATTTTAAGATGAGCCTCTCCATTTCTTTACCGATCACGAACGCTTCGTAAACTCCGACTCTTCCCTTATATCCAAGTTCATTGCATTCTTTGCAGCCCTTACCGGGAGAGTAAATCTTTAGCGAGGTGTCTAGTTTATCCAATTTAAAGCGGTCTTTTATCGGTGATAGGGTTTTTTGTATTTTTTCTAGCATTTCCGAACTAATCTTATTTTGAACTTTACAATCAGGACAAAGTTTTCTTATTAATCGTTGAGCCATGGCCATATTGATAGCCGGAGCAATAATCTGGGGCTGAATACCTAGGTCAATAAGACGAGGAATAGTTCCAGCTGAATTATTAGTGTGAATAGTAGAAAGAACTAGGTGGCCGGTTAGAGCTGCCTGGAGGGCAATGTCAGCTGTTTCTTTATCTCGGATTTCTCCTACAAGAATAATGTCCGGATCCTGCCTGACTATGGCCCTTAAACCGTTAGCGAAACTATAACCTTTTTTAGCATCAACCTGGGTTTGAGAAATGCCCTGAATATGATATTCGATAGGATCTTCAATGGTGATTATTTTCGTGCCGGAGGAATTAAGATACTGGGCAAAAGCATATAAGCTGGTGGTCTTACCGGACCCGGTGGGTCCGGTGGTGAGGATGGCTCCTGTGGCTCGATCCAGCTGTTCCCTCACTATTTTAAGAAGATCTTCTCTCATACCCAAATCTTCTAGTTTTGTTTTGATGGTTCGGGGGTCCAATAATCGCATTACGATGGTCTCTCCAAATTCACTGGGAAGAACAGAAACCCTGACCTCAATATCGAAGGACTCTTGTCTGATTGTAAATCTTCCGTCTTGCGGAGAACTGTGGATGTTCAGTTTAAGCTTGGACAGTACTTTAATGCGGTTTAGAACCTTTTCGTAGGAGTTTTTATCCAGAGCGGTAATATCGTTTAAGACCCCGTCAAATCTATAACGAAGACGAGTTTTTTCGGACTCCGGTTCGAAATGAATATCGGAAGCGCCAATTTTAAGCGCTCCGGCAATTAAGGTCTCGAGCATGCTGGTAGCCGAAATTTTGATGACCTTATTCTTCAAATCTCCAATGTCTTTTATTTCATTCTGTATTTTGTTGAGCTCCTCCTCCTTAATTTCTATAGCTCCAACTTCAAAAATATCTTGCGATTGAGCAAGTTTATATCGGTTTAGTATGTTTTCAAGGGCTGACGGAGATGTAATGATTAGGTTAATTAGAAATCCTTTTGTTTTAAGCTCTCCCAGGGTCTTTTGAGTAGTTGAACTTTCAGGGTCGGTGGTAGCTATAGTCAGTTTGTTTCCCGATTTATAGATTATAGCCAAATTTGAGGAACGGGCAGTATCTTCGTCTATTATAACTAAGGCCTCATTATCGACGGGAGCTGATTTTAAGTCCGAAAAAGGAAGATTAAGTTTTTTAGCTAAAGCAGTAGAATCTTCCTCGGTTCTTTTAAGTTGAATTTCGGACAACTTCTTTTCTAGCTCTGCCTCTTTTTTGTCTTGGATTGGTGTTGGCATGATTTAATTATATCACTATCAGCAATCTAACCGAAGCAGTTTTTTTGTCCAGCAAAATTTGTGGATAAGGTGCCAGATTGCGTGTAGTTGACTTTATTTTAAGAATCTGATAGTATGATTATACAGATTGATTTTACTCCAGATGTCCGCCGACGGCGGACATCTTTCGTAAAA
>CAZZGH010000001.1:563-62472 GCA_964653875.1 uncultured Candidatus Saccharibacteria bacterium | reverse complement strand
ATCAGAATTAACGACATTGAATGTCGTTAGAGAGAGTTATCCACAACGACATTCAATGTCGTTAAAAGTGCTTTCTTGTGTTTTTCTGATATTTGCTCTTTTAAGCCGGGAAACTGCCATAATCTTTCCATTTTTAGCTCTCGCTTTTTATGTCTCTACTGTTTCAAAAGAACGATTTTTGAAATCCATCAAACGGGGTATCATAAAAACTTGGCCGTATTTTACGGTAATTATTTCCTACGGCATCTTGCGGCTTACGGTTTTAAATTTTCAGAATACTCTTAATTTTTACGCTGAACCCAATATTTATTCTGAAAATCTATATGTCAGAGTATTTACCTTTCTGCCTATACTTTGGGAATATCTAAAACTTTTGATAATTCCCGCCGGGCTTCATATGGAACGAAGCGCCATTGTCTATACCTCGCTGTTTCAGTGGCCGGTTTGGATAGTCGGAGTCGCATTGGTTACTCTGCTGGCATGGCTTAGGCATTTATACAAAAAAGAAAGGGTCAACGGTGTCTTGTTTAGAAATTTCGAAATATCAAGATATCGAGTATGGTTTTTAGGCGTGGCTTTGTTTTTTGTTCCCCTTGGTCCTGTTTCCGGCATCACTCCTATAAATGCATTGATATATGAACACTGGCTCTATTTGCCGATGGTCGGTTTTTGGCTCATAGTTTCTTTTTATCTTGTGAAACTTTTGGATTTTAAAGGTTCGACCTTTTTGAAGATTCAAGGTTCTCGGAGTGGGAATCCCACTCCTTGGGAACTCTGTCGAACCTTGGTAATCGCTGCATTGGTTGCATATCTCTCATTCTTTGCTTATCAGTCTATTCAACGCAATCTTCTGTGGGGCAACCAGCTTGCTTTTTATCTTGATATCCTAAAATATGAACCGGACAGTTCCAGGATAAATAATAATGTAGGGAATATTTATTACAACATGAATGACATGGGAAATGCCGAGAAATATTATAAGATAGCCGCCTCTCAAAAAGATATATTTGCAGAACCCCATTTTAATCTAGGAACTATTTTGCAATCCAGAGGAGATATCTATGGAGCCATTAAATTATACGAAAAAGCAATAGAAATAAATCCTAATTTTTACTATCCTTATCAAAATCTTTCCGTTATTTATGCCCAGCAAGGCAATTTGGCCAAAGCCATTGAGAATATAGAGAAGCTTAAAATCCTTCTCTCGAATAATCCCCGTGTTTATTATAACTCGGCGCTAGTTTATGTTGCTCTAAATAATAAAAAGCAGGCATTGAAAGATTTGCAAGAAGGATTAAAATATGCCGAACTGGATCCTCAAACTGGCGAGTTGATGAGGAATCTTATCGAACAGATTAGGAAATAATTTTTAATTTTCGATTTAAAATTTTCGATGAATTTTAAATTTATCAATTTTCAAAAAAGACATGAGATGTTTTTGGTTTTTTTAATTTCGGTTATTTTGTCTTTTTTGGTTTTCGGGAATGGTATTTCCGGCGAGTTTGTTTTTGATGATGTAACGGTGGTTCAAAACAGGGGCGACCTAAGAGATCCCGGTAATTTTTTTAATTTGTTTGTTTCTCCTTATCATCAAAATACCCCCAAATCAGGTCTTTATCGTCCGTTTACGATGGCCACGTATTCTTTAAATCATAATATTTTTGGCTCTTCCCCTGTCGGTTTTCATGCGGTAAATATTCTTATTCACGCCCTGAACTCGTTTCTTGTTTTTTGGCTGGTTATTTGGTTTTTAAAATCCCGGCCTGTCGCTTATATTTCTTCTCTTTTATTCCTGCTTCACCCAATCCACACCGAAGCCGTAACTTCAATTGTGGGTAGGGCAGAATTATTGGCTTTCTTTTGGTCTCTGGCAACGATTTATCTACTTTCAAAGAATGACAAGATATTAGCCGCGGTGGCTTTCCTCTTTGCTATGATGAGCAAAGAGGTAGCTCTAATGGTTCTGCCGATTGTTTTCTATATAGACATACTGTTTTCTAAAAAAAATTGGTGGAAAGCCGTAACTGATAACCTATTCTTTATTGCCCCTCTCGCCTTATATGGATTTTTGAGATATATGGCTCTTGGCCGGTATTTTGCCGGGGAAATTAATACAACTATCGTCTCGAATATACTGATATTTGTCTCTTTGCCGGAAAGAATTTTTACGGCGCTAAAGGTGCTTGTTTTGTATGCCGGAAAACTTATTTGGCCCGTTCATTTGTCCGCGGATTATTCTTACAATGCTATTCCTGTCGTTAAAAACATATTTACTTCGTGGCCGTCAATCACGGGCTTAATTTTATTGGCCGGCCTTGTTGTTTTGATTTTATGTAAAACTCGTATTGGTTTCAGTTTCGCGGCTGCCATGTTTTTATTTCCATATTTGATGATATCGAATCTTATGGTTCCGATTGGGACAATAATGGGGGAGCGGCTTATGTATTTTCCCTCTCTCGGATTTGCGGTTGTTTCGGCCTTGGTTATAGATAAATTTTTAAACAAGAGGAGGTTTTATAAAATTGTCGGCTTCTCTTTATTGGTTTTTCTTGTGGTTTTCTATGGAGTAAGAACTTTTATTAGAAATAAGGACTGGCATGACAGTAGAACATTATTTAACGCGACAGTTAAAGAGTCGCCGAATAGCTTAATAACCAGAACGGCACTAGCCGGCGTGTATATAAGAGCGGATGAGTGGGACTTGGCAAAAGAACAACTTGAAATAGCCCGAAGAGTATATGAGAACAATTCCCATCTGCAAAACCTATTTGGAGTTGTTGCCGATCATGAAGGGAACTATGTCTTAGCTGAAGAAAAATTTAAAAAATCTTTGGAACTGAATCCAAATGCAACAGATACGTCCATAAATTTAGCGGAGCTATATCTAAATCAGGGACGGCTCCAGGAAGCCGGGGAAAACTTTCTCACGGTTATTAATTTTTATTCCACGACTGAATACGTGGTCAGATACTCTTACATACAAATTGCCTTGAATAAACCGGATAAAGCGTTAGATATGATAAATAAATACTTTAGTTCCAATTTCAGCCACCCCGATGTGAGTGCGGTAGTCGGGACTGCCTATTTTGTTAAAAAAGATTACGAGCAGGCATTAGTTTACCTGAAAAATGCGCAGACTTTCGGAAATAAAGCCTCGGGGATAGAAGAGATGATAAAAATAGCGGAGAAAAAAATTAGAGACCTATGAATGGCGTGAAAATAAAGATTATAGTATCAATTTTGTTGGCGATTACATTTCTACTGCCGTTTTTTAGCGCACAAAATTTTAGTCCAGCAAACGACGAAATAACCCATCTTCCAAGTGGCTACTCTTATTGGAAAATGGGACAAATTACTTTAAATCCTCAACACCCGCCTTTTGTTAAATTAATCTCTTCCTTTCCTTTGCTGTTTATGGATTTAAAGTTTGACAGCCAAGACCCTGATTTATCTGGTCCTTTTAAAAATGAGTGGATATTCGGCAAAAAATTTCTGCTTTCTAATGACGTTGACAAATTGCTGTTTTGGGGGAGATTGCCCGTTATGCTCTTGTCTGTTTTATTGGGGTTTTATGTTTATCGATGGACTTCCGAAATATTCAGTCCCCAAGCAGGTGCTCTGTCCTTGTTTCTTTACGCCTTTATGCCGAATGTTATTGCCCACGCTCAATTTGTAACCACCGATTTGGCTTTATCTTCTTTCTCGTTTGCCGCTCTCTATTATTTATGGAAGTTTGTTAGAACCAATTTTAACAGATATTTAATTTATTCCGGACTGTTTCTTGGTTTGGCATTAAGCTCTAAATTCTCGGCTGTCCTGTTTCTACCGGTAATTTTATTTTTAATTTTTATTAACATTAAATCTAAGCAAAATGATTTTTATCAAATCATGCGCCGATCTGTCAAAATAACAGCCATAATAATTTTTCCGGCCGCTATTGTTGTATATTTTTCTTACCTTCTGCCGACAGACCTGGGGTTTTACTTAAGGGGTGTGAATACAATTTATGCAGATGCAAATAGTTCTTACAATTTCTATTTGAACGGCCAGTTTTCAAAAAACGGCTGGTGGTATTATTTTTTGGAGGCATTTTTGATAAAGACCCCCATTCCCGCGCTTATTGCTTTTACAGCTGCCCTTGTTTTCTATAGGAAGTTACATATCAATAATCGTGACAAGTTGTTTATATTTCTGCCTATGATTTTTTTCTCGATTGTCACAAGCTTAAAAGCTCATAATCTTAGTATTCGTTATTTATTGCCGGCTTTCCCCTTTCTAATTCTTTTTGCGGGAGGATTGGTTCGGGTGATTAGAATAAAATGGGACGGCGTCAAATCTGTGTCAATTTCGGTTGTTGTCATTGTTTTAGGGTTGTGGTATATTTTTTCTGCCGTGAGTATCCACCCTGATTATCTGGCTTATTTCAATGAATTTATTGGGGGACCGGTTAACGGTTATAAATATTTGGATGACTCAAACTTGGAGTGGAAGCATGATTTGAAACGTCTTGCGGAATATCAAAAAAACCACCCCGGAATGAAGGTAGTAAATTCTGATTTTAATATATTTTTTGATCCGGGATATTACGGGATTAAAAACATTATACCTTCTGTAGAAAAATCGTTTTTAAATCCGTCTGGAAAATATGCCGTGAATATCCATTTCCTGGTCAGGCTAAGAGAGTTAAGTCAAAAATCAAAGGATAAAAATTTAGACTGGTTATCTTTATATCAACCCATTGATAGAATAGGGTACACATTTTTGGTATATGAATTTTAAATTTTTAACTTCTAGTTTTAAGTTAAAGGCTTTTTTTATTGTAATTTTGGTCTTTTTGGCTTACTTATTTTTTACCGATTTTTACTTATTAAAAAAATTGGCTGGATACGATCTTCCTCAGTTTAAAAAACCCATCGTATCCCAAACCAGCGACTCATCGCTTTCATACCTTAAACTTCCGGAGGGGTTTAAAATTAATACTTTTGCGAAAGATCTGGAAGATCCGAGAGTTATAACTTTTGATTCGTTGGGGAGAACGTTTGTCAGTGAAACTAAATCCGGAAAAGTGGTTTTCTTAAAAGATAAAGATAAGGACGGCATCGCTGAAGCAAAAACGACCATACTAAGCGGATTGAACAAACCCCATGGCTTGGCATTTTATAAGTCCGGGGAAACTATTTATTTGTATGTAGCGGAGACACAGCAGGTGGCTCGTTATGCATATGATATTAAAAGTGGAACAGTAATGTCCGATAAAGGTCAGAATATTACCAATTTTCCCGCTGATGGGAGACATTTCACAAGAACGATATTATTCGGCCCTAATTTTAGAAAAACTTCCCTACTTCCGGGGAAAAAAGGCGATACCACTCTTTCTGAAGTCAAGTTATATATAAGCGTCGGTTCGTCTTGCGACGTTTGTGTTGAAACTACTACCTGGAAAAGGGCGGCAATGTTAGAAACTGACCCTGAGGGAAAAACATTTACGGCCGAATTCGCCGGTGGATTAAGAAACTCCGTATTTTTTACTTTTCATCCGAAAACCAAAGAAATTTGGGCAACCGAAATGGGGCGCGATAATTTGGGGGATAATCTGCCGCCGGACGAAATAAACATTATTAAAGTTGCAGGATCGGAAGATAAGTTCACTGCCAAAAAATATGGTTGGCCATTTTGTTACGGCAACCAAGTGAGAGATAAAACATTTAATCCCGAAAAAATAGAAAGGAAGGATCTGTCTTCCGATTGCACACAGACAGAGCCGTCAATCATACAAGTGCAAGCCCATTCAGCTCCTTTGGGCTTGGCGTTTATTCCATCCGGCAATGGATGGCCAAAAGAATGGGCAGGGGACCTTTTGGTGGCGTTTCATGGGTCTTGGAATTCGAGTGTTCCTGTCGGGTACAAAATAGTAAGGTACGATTTAGATGTCAACGGCAAGGTTCTATCTCAAAAGCCAGAGGATTTTATATCGGGATGGCTGGGGGCAGATGGCAAAATATCAGGCCGGCCGGTTGATTTGAAATTCGGCTCGGACGGAGCACTTTATGTGTCAGATGATTCTGCTGGAATGATATATAGGGTAACTCCAAACAGCACAAGAACTAATTGAAAGACATCTAGATTGGTGCTATTGTATTAATCATGCAAAAACAAGACTCACGGGAGTCAAATTTGGCAAAATTTATTCGCTTTGGGATTTATCTGACGGCGTTTATCTCCCTTGTTATTTGGAAAGATTTTATTTCCCCATTTCATTTTGGGAAGGTTATAGTTTTTAGGAGTTTAATTGAGATTTTGGGGGGAGCTTATTTAATCTTAATTCTCAAAGAACGTTCCTATCTGCCTCGTCGGGATAGAATATTTTGGGCTTTCCTGTTTTTTGTTTTGGCGTTTACTTTGGCTACTTTAACTAGTGTTTTAAAATATCCAAGTTTTTGGGGTACGCTTGAGAGAATGGGCGGACTTTGGACATTTTGGCATTATTTTATATTTTTCATAATTTCAACTTCTGTGCTTACAAAAAGAGAACACTGGAAAAGATTGTTGGATTTGACTATTTTTGCGGGGGTTTTATCGGCGTTTTACGGATTTGGCCAGAAAACAGATATTCAGTTTTTTGTCGGTTCCGGGGGCAGAGAAAGAATATTTGGCACTATCGGCAATCCGGCCTTATTTGCCGGCTACCAGCTACTTGTCGTATTCCTGTCCCTGCTAATGTATTTGAATCTTAAAAATACTCAAAAACTAAGTTTTTATCAGCCTTCAAGCAAGGTGTTTTATCTATTTGCTTTCGTTGCCACCTCTATCGCTGTTTTGACAACTGCAGTAAGAGGTTCAGTTTTGGGTTATGTGGTGGGGCTTACGGTCTTTGCTTTTCTGTGGATGAGATATACCAAATCTCGTATTGGAAAATCAGTTTTCAATACCTTGATTGGTTTGATAATTTTATTTATTGTGTTCGCGTCTTTGTTTGGCGATTCTTCTTTTATTAAGGGATCCAAGTATTTGAGCAGGATAACGGATCTTTCGATTACTTCGATTACTGTTCAAACTCGTTTTTGGGCATGGCAAGCCGGACTTAAGGGTTGGATTGAAAGCCCCAAGGCTATTCTTCTCGGTTGGGGGCCGGAAAACTTTAATATTCCTTTTTCAAAACATTTTAATCCAAATTTTTTTGTCGGTTCAGGTGCAGAAACGCTTTTTGACAGAGCTCATAATATGTTCGTGGAGATTCTTGTTACCATGGGGATCGTCGGACTTCTGGCTTATATAAATATTTTTGCGTCTTTATTTGCTTTTTTACGCAAGATGTTAAAAAATAATGATTTTGCCATTTACGGCATAGGTCTTATACCGGCAATTATTGCATATATAATTCACAATTCCTTTATTTTCGACACCTCGGCCAATTTTATTACATTTTTTACAATTACTGGTTTTGTCTCCTTTCTTAATTTCGATATTAAAAAAGAGACTCAAGTTGCTCGGCCAACGGTTACAACAAGCGGGTCATTTACAAATTTAGTAGCCATGATTTTGATTGTTTTAGTATCTATACTGATATATAAAACAAACATTTTACCGGCTAAGGCCAATTACGCAACTACCAGGGCGATTGTTCGCGGATGGGCTAGTGATTTTGATGGTGCTTTAGCAAAATACAAAGAAGCTTTGTCTTATAGTGTGCCAGGCAAGTATGAATATAGGCACAGATTTGCCCAATATCTTATTGGCGCAGGCGGTCCGAGTGTGAAAGAAAAAGTGGTGAGAGATGCTTATGAACTTGCTTTATTGGAAGTCGATAAAAATATCAAAGAAAATTCCATTGATAATCTTCCGTATCTTTATGCTTCGCGATTAAATGTCGTACTTGGCAAAGATGATCCGAGGTCGCCGCATAATGACAAGGCCTTATATTATTCGATGAAGGCGTTGGAACTTTCGCCGACTTTTGTGAGAACTTATTATGAGATAGCCCAAGCTTACCTTAACAAAAAGGATTTCCCCAAAGCTATTGAGTTTTTCCAAAAAGCCGTGGATCTTAATCCTAAAACGGGCTTATCTTATTGGTATCTTGGAGCGGCTAAGTTGGAAAGTGGTGACATGGGCGGGATCAAAGATATGGAGAGAGCATTGACTGGTGAAAACAGATACAGTCCGAATGAACAAGATTATTTAAGATTAATAAATTTTTATCTTAAAACCAACGATTTTGCTAAAATTGCAAATGCTTTTGAGAGAATTATTCCGCTGAACCCCAAAAATCCTCAATATTATGCATCGTTGGCAACTGCTTATGTTAATTTGGGTAGGATAGACGAAGCTGTGGCAATGGCTCGCAAGGCGGTTCAGGTTGATCCATCTTTTGAGGCTGATGCCAGAGTTTTCTTAAGGAGTCTCGGCAGAAACCTTTAGAGTAGTTCCTCAATCTTTTTTACCATTTTATCAAGCTCGAACTTAAAAAGTACTGTCTGATGAGCCTGTATTCCCAGCTCGTTTTTTATCCGGTCGTTTGCAAGAATTTCTTTAATTTTATGCGCTAAACCAGCCGGGTCTTTGGGTTTGACAAGCATACCATTTTTGTGGTCATCAATTATTTCCGGTACTGCTCCGACATCAGTAGCAATAACTGGCAATTTGGCCGACATTGCCTCAATTAAAGCCCAAGGGAAACCTTCCTTTACCGACGGGAGAACGAAAACATCAAAGGCCGGCAGAAATCGGTATGCGTCCGGAATCCGACCCAAAAGAAAAACTTTCTCTCCCAATCCTTTTTCTTGTATCATTTTTTCCAGTTCCGGTCTTAATTCCCCGTCTCCAATAATAAAGAAAACAACGTCGTCATTGTTGTTAAAATAATCAGCAGCCCCGATAAGATACTCCAACCCCTTGGTTGGGTAAAAATTGGCGATTGTGCCTATAATGTTTTTGGCTGGAATGTTTGTACCATAATATTTCGCGGCCTTTTCAAGCAACTTTGTCCGCGCTTCTCCCGGCTGCAAAAGATCTAACTTATACACCTCAATGCCGTTATGAACCAGAACCATTTGCATTCGGGGTCTTATTTTAAGTTTTTTTGCCTGATCCAGATCGTGCTGATTATTTACGATTATAATGTCTTTCCATTTTGCGCTTAACCGTTCCAGGGTTATCCAAAGCCAGTTTTTCCACCTTGGCCACGGATCATTGAATGACCAGCCGCCTATTCTATAAATAACTTTTAGAGCATTTATTCTTGTCGGGAATTTTACCGCTAAAGAACCGATAAATCCGGCCTTAGAACTATTTAAAAATAAAACATCGGGACGATAGTTTTTGATTAAATTGCGGATTTCAAAAACGGCTTTGATGTCGCTTAATGTCGGTTCACGTTCTAGAAATCTAAGTGTTTGATGGGGGATGCCCTCGGCTCTTAAAACTCTCAAAAAATCTCCGTTTCCGCTTGAACCAACTGCCACCAGGAATTCGTAAACATCTCTGTTTAGATGAGAAATGAGGTTGGATAAGAATCTTTGGGCTCCCCCTAATTCTGATAGTGTAATTACGAATAAAATCCTCTTTTTGAGGTCTCCTGTACTAGTTATGTATGGGGTGGTTTCGTTTTGCATGGTGATTATATGTTGGGTTTGACCCCGTAGTGAATTTTCCGAGGTTTCTTGAGCGACTTTGTCGCAATCGGAAAATCTACTACGGGGTTGATTCCATTGGTATTTTATGCCAAAATACCACAAAATGACTCAAAAATCTACAGAGTTCCTTGGCGGGCTAAAGCACCGCCAGGAGACCACTCCGAAAAGAGTTCTAATACTTACGACGGCATATTTGCCTCAAATAGGCGGTTCTGAACTTGCTATAAAAAATACAACAGACAGATTGCCTGGAATTCACTTTGATTTAATTACCTCTCGCTTCTCTAAAAATGTTTCCGAATACGAACAGGCGGGTAATGTAAATATATATCGTGTTGGCAACTCGTTCAGCCGCCTCAATTTTTTGTTGCCTAAAAGTTTTTTCCCAGTGGCCGTTTTTTTTAAAACATGCCAATTAATGCGCAAATTCGGTCCATACAATATAATTCATGCCTATCAAGCTTCACAGGCTGCCGGCGGAGGATGGTTGCTAAAATGGAGGTATCCCGCTATCCCGTTTATTATTACTATTCAGGAAGGAAAAGATTTGAACCAACAGCCATGGCTGATGAAATTTTTTCGATACCTCATTTTCAAGAAAGCGGATCAAGCTACAGCAATCAGCAATTATCTTGCTCGATATGTTGAGTCTCAAAATCAAAAATTACCTGTGAGCGTGATACCAAATGGAGTGGACTTGGAAAAATTCACGAATCGTGAATCACGAATCATGAATCACGGAAAAGTCATTATTACGGTCTCGAGATTGGTTGAGAAAAACGGCATAGAAGATTTAATCGAGGCGATGACCATCTTGGTAAATGATAAATCAACGACAAATGGGAACTGGAAAATGGAAAATCCGAAGCTGTTGATAGTTGGAGGCGGCTCGTTGGAAAAAAAGTTAAAGTTAAAAGTTAAAAATTTAAAGTTGGAAAGTAATATTGAATTTTTGGGAGAAATTTCAAATGAATTAACCTTGAAATATTTATCCATGGCGGATATTTTTGTCAGACCTTCGCTTTCGGAAGGTCTTGGCACGGCATTTCTGGAAGCGATGGCAGCGGGACTGCCGGTTATCGGTACCCCAGTAGGCGGGATCCCCGACTTTCTCAAAGATGGCGAAACGGGTCTTTTTTGCAATGTCGGCGATCCGCAAGACTTAGCCGAAAAAATAAAGATACTTTTGACTGACAGTGAGTTAAGAATAAAATTAATAAATAACGGCAGAAAATTGGTTCAAGAAAAATACAACTGGGATAAAATAGCGGTAGAATTTAGGAAAATATATGATGGAATATAAAAAGTTAAGCATAATTATACCGGTTTTTAATGAAGAAAAAACGCTGACCCGGCTTATTTCTGCCGTGAAAAGCGTAGAGCTACCGCTTGAAAAAGAGATAATTCTTGTTGATGACTGCTCTACGGATGGTTCCCGAGAAGTTATCCACAGTTTTAATATAACGACATTCAGTGTCGTTAATCCACAGGTGGGGTATAAGGTGGTTTTTTTGGATAAGAACTCTGGCAAGGGAGCGGCCGTAAAAAGGGGATTTCAGGAGGCGACGGGAAACATTGTTTTAATCCAAGATGCTGATTTGGAATATGACCCTCAGGATTATCCTGCTCTGATTAGGTCGATTATGGATGGTGTGGCAGATGTTGTTTATGGTTCTCGTTTTCTTGAGTTGGGGCGCAATAACACTATCGTTTATAAGCACGGCTACTTATTTAGCAGGGTCTTGAATTGGATGTCCAATGTTTTCAGCGGAGTTAGGTTAACCGATATGTACACTTGTTATAAGGTTTTTTCCAGGGACTCAATAAATCAAATCTACCCCCATCTTATATCTAAAAGATTTGGCATTGATCCTGAACTTACGGCTTGGGTGGGGAAATTTAATTTAAGAATTACAGAAGTGCCGATTTCTTACTCGGGGCGCACGTACAAAGAGGGCAAAAAAATTAACTGGAAAGACGGATTGGCCGCGATTTGGCACATCATCAGATTCAACCTATTTACTCGTAAGTAGATTGAATCTTAAATTAAAAAATAAAAATGAAAAATGAAAAATTAAATAAAAATTTTTTAATTGTAACTGGTATATTTCCTCCCGACATAGGTGGTCCGGCTTCGTATGCCAGAATTTTGGCTCAAAGACTATCAAAAGATTACGAAGTTAAAATTATTACGTATTCATCAGTAAAAAAATATGAACAAGACAAAAATTATCCATTTAAAACAAAACGGGTTTGGAAGAAAATACCCTGGTTTTTAAGACATGCTTTATATGCGTCAAAAGTTTTTTGTGCCTGCAAAAACAGCGACATTGTATATTCGCTGAGCTCTTTAAGCGGAGCAATTCCGTCTTTGATCGGAGCGGGATTTTTTAAAAAGAAGTTTTATATTAGAATTGCCGGTGATTATGCTTGGCAAGTTGCAGTAGAAAAAAATAAAACGCCATTACTGATAGATGATTTTCAAAAAATTAAAAAAACAGGCTGGATTTGGTTTTTGCACAAGATCCAAACATGGGCTTGCAAGAGAGCCGATGAGATTATCGTGCCTTCGAAATATCTGGCAAGTATTGTCCATGGCTGGGGCATTTCGGCAAGCAAGATCAAGGTCGTTTATAACGGAGTTGAATTTAAAGGCGCAGACATTAGTAGAGAGGAAGCCAAGAAAAAAATAGGAATTTATGGAGACATTATACTATCTGCAGGGCGCCTGGTTCCTTGGAAAGGTTTTCGCATGCTGATCAAGATTATGCCTCGACTTTCGGAAGTAAGTCAGCTTTTTCGCTTGGTTATAGTCGGTGATGGGCCTGACCAAAAAATGCTTGAATCAATGATTAAAAATCTTGGTTTGGAGAGAAAAGTTTATCTAGTCGGCAGAAAATCGCAGGAAGAGCTGGCAATTTATCTGGCGGCGGCGGACATGTTTGTTCTCGATAGCGGTTATGAAGGTTTTTCGCATCAAATACTGGAAGTCATGACGGCTGGCGTGCCTGTCATTACGACAGCCGTGGGAGGAAACAAAGAAGTTATCAGGCAAGGAGAAAATGGTTTTATGATTAAATATCAGGACGAGTTCAATCTCGTAGAGGCGATTAAATCTCTTTGGCAAAATCCAGAACTGCAGGAAGAATTTAAAAAAGAAGGCAAAAAAACAGCCGAACACTTTAGCTCCGAAAAAATGATTGAAGAAACGGTTAAAATTCTGACAAAATAATATGGCCAAAAATCTCTTAATGATAACTGGAATTGGCAGTGCTAAGGACCTGGCCTCTGGCAGATACGGGGCGTTTTATAATACTTTGGAGGAATTTCATGAGTATTGGGACAGAATTGATATTATAGCTCCCCGAATCGGTAGTCCGAAAAAAAATATTATTTTTGGTAATGTTTTTATTCATTCTTCGCCATTGCCTCTACTTTTTTACCCAATTTTCTTCTTTTTTAAAATATTAAGCCTCCGTTTTTTTAGAGATATTAAATTTAACTTGATGACAGTTCAAGATTATCCACCTTTTTATAACGGTATTGGGGGACTTATTGCCTCCGTATTTACTAGGGTGCCTTATGTTTTAGAGATTCATCACATTCCTGGTTATCCAAAAGCTGCGAATTTGAAAGAGAAAATATACTCAAATTTATGGCTATGGAAGATTCACAGAATATTTATTGGCTCAAAAGCATTGAAAATTAGAGTGGTAAATCCAAAACAAACGCCGGAATTTTTAAAGAAAGCCGGAGTACCCGAGAAGAAAATAATTTATATACCATCCATGTATATAGATTCGGAAGTATTTAAACCAATGAGTGTGTTTAAAAAATATGATGTAATTTTTGTCGGTCGTCTGGAAACAAATAAAGGAATCGATCTGTTACTCCAGGTAATTAAACTTCTTCCGGATCTAAAATTTAAAATCGTTGGTGATGGTTCTCTTAATAAAATTGTTAAAGATTACATCGACAGGCTTTCTAATGTGTCTTTTAGTCCTGGTGTTGAAAACAGTAAAGATGTAGCGGGGCTTATGAATGAGTCTCGGGTATTGCTGATGCCATCATACAACGAGGGCGGTCCGAGAGTGGTTGTGGAAGCAATGGCTTGCGGGGTGCCGGTTCTGGCTACCAAGGTTGGTTTGATACCTGATTTTGCCGATAAAAATGCGGTTAAAATAATTGACTGGAATGCCGAAGATATTGCCCAAAAGATCAAAGATCTTTTGGGCAATGAGGACGAAAGAGACAGCATGGCAACGGCTGGTTTGGAAATTGCAAGACAATTTGAGAAAAAAGCGGCAATTAAGAATTATGCGGAAAAACTAAAAGAAATTCTCGGATAAAGTTATCCACATTTTATCTATTGTATCCTCTAAATCCTAGTTTATAATTAAGAATATGAAAAAATATTTTGTCATCTCTCTTTTGGTCGTTCTGTCTTTGGCATTAACTGGAATGGCTAATGCATCAAGTATTATTGGAACTAACATGAGTACTACGGGTACTTTTACACAGACGGTTGGTTCTGCTACTGCGGCATTGTTCCAAGATGCAGCTGGTACAATTACCGTGCTTGCTGTTGATACTGCCAAAATAAGGGTCGGTGTCGGCGCCGCCGCTTCAACGACTTTTGAAGTGCAAGGTACGGCATCGGCATCTTATTTCTTTACTCAAAATACAATTCAAATAGCCGGTGTACCTGGCGCTACTGCATCGGTAGCTTATTCAAGATTTGGAACGGGGACAACGGGCCACTCATTAGCTGCGGCAGATGATATCTTAGTTTCGGGCTTGGTAGAATTTGATGACAATGTTTTCTTTGATGCCAAGGTTGGAATTGGTGGTACTGGACCTTCAACGACTTTTGAAGTTCAAGGTACGGCATCGGCATCTTTCTTCTTCACCCAAAACGGGATTCAGGTGGCTGGTGCGCCTGGTGCTACCGCATCGGTTACCTGGTCAAGATTTGGAACCGGCACTGCTGGTCATACCGTAGATATAAATGCTTCAAATGATGTGCTTATATCGGGCGCTTTAGAGGTTGATGGTAAGTCTTTCTTTGATGGTACCGCTTCGGTGGGTAGCGATTTTGAAGCAGTAGGTTATGTTTCGGCATCACAAGGATTTTTCAAAACTGATCTTGTTGTTGGTCATAATGTCGCCAGTTCCAGTACTATTTATTCGGCTGAATTTGGCGGGGGTACCAATACTGCTACAGTAAGTGTTTTATTTGGCGGAAGCGCCGCTTCAACCAAAGGTACATGTTTTCAGTTTAAAGATGCCGGAGGAACATGGGTTTATGCACGTGTCCTAGCCGGAGGTACGGAATTTACTATTAATAATATAAAGTGCCATCAGTAATTAATTGGAATATAATTCATGATTACCAGCAAGCACATTCCAATTATTACGGCGGTAAGCGTTGCGATTCTGGCTGTGGTGGTAGGATTTCTAAGTCTATTGCCCCTGATAGATTCAGCTAAATACGGCCGATATGATAAAAATCAATTTATTGATCCTAATTCATATCAAGCTATATTTTTAACAAACGATCAGATATATTTTGGGCATTTAAATAGCATAAGTCCCGATTATTTGATTCTGTCAGATGTTTATTATGTCAAAGTAAACGAAAACGGAGCTGGCCAGCTTGTCAAACTTGGTGTGAATGAACCTCATGGGCCAAAAGACGAAATGATAATAAATCAAGATCAAGTTTTATTCTGGGAAAACTTAAAAACCGATTCCCCGGTTGTTAATACTATTCGGGGCGCACAATCTCAAACAAAATAAAATGAAACAAATAAAAAATAAATTTGATTTATTTATTATAAGCCTTTTGGTTAGCGGAGTAATTTTGATCGGAGTTAATCAGGCAAAAGCTGTCGGTGATGCTTATTTCCCTCAAGACACTACGGTTGCTCTTGATATGGGCAACTTTGTGATAGCGGGTGGTTCTGATGCGGATTCAGTAACAACAACCAATGCCAAAGTAACTGTTGTAGTTTCTTCCGGCCAAACTTTTATCTTTCAATCAGCCGACCGAAAATTGTTGGACAACGACGGATCTTATGCGACCTCATGCTCTGAAGACAAATCATCGCTTACTATTACTGCAACAGTCACAACAACAGTAGTAATAACGCCCAGTTCAACTACCTGTGGTTCTACTAGTGTTGGAGGCTCTACGGTTGTATCATATGGCGGCGGTGGCGGAGGCCCAACCTTGACCCCAACTCCAACTCCAACTCCAACTGCTACACCGACACCAACTCCCGCTACAACCCCCGTTTTAACACCGGTATCTTCTCCTATGGGTGCAGGACCGACGCCAGCTTCAAAAGGGTTCACCAATCTGTCTGCCTTAAAGTTAAAAGAAGGTGACGTGATTAGTGCCGCTGGCTCAAGCGATCCGGATGTATACATTGTTAACGTCTGGGGCTACAAGAGATTGTTCTTAAATCCTGCGATATTTAAATTCTACGGCCATCTTGGCGGATTTTCTAAAGTTAAAACCATAGTTGTTCCGACAAGAGACACCCTTGTTACTTCCGGTCTTTTCAGAAATTGTGAAACGAATGACAAAAAAGTATATGGGGTAGAAACCACCGGCGAAGATACGGGTATTCTGCATTGGGTTAATACGACTGGAGATCAAGCGGTTGCCGACGATCCTAACTTTTTCAAAAAAGTATTTTGCATCAATAGTAATGAGTTCAACTGGTATAAACAAGGCACTCCTTATACATCAGTAAATCAGATCCCGTCATATGTGAGAGCAAAGTAGTAGTATCTGGCAATCTGACAAAAAACACCCAGCCCCACCAGTGGGGCTGGGTGTTTTTATGTTGATTTTACGTCTCCTTTATTTTAGTATTAATCAATGCGAAATCTACTTATAATTACCCGAGAAGTCAATGAAGAAGATGATCTACTCGGGTTTTTTATTGAATGGATAAAAGAATTTGCGAAACATTTTGACCGAGTATTTATCATAGCACTTGCAGAGGGGAAATATCACTTACCCGAGAATGTTTCTGTTTATTCTTTGGGCAAAGAAAAGGGCAATTCAAAAGTTGCCATGGCGTTTAATTTTTATAAATACTTATTTAAACTAGCGCCAAGATCAAATGGAATTTTTGCTCACACATCGGCAAGGTATGTTATAGCATCCTGGCCATTAGCCTTGATTTTTAGGAAAAAGATAATTTTATGGTACTTGCATCGCTCAATAGACACAAAACTCAAAATAGCCGAAAAGCTGTGCTATAAAATTGTTACCGCAGATAAAGAAAGCTTGGCCCTTGAAAGCAAGAAAATAATAGAAACAGGCCATGGAATCAGTGTGGACAGGTTTAAAACAGACAGAAATTGGACAGATGAAGCGGTCAAAATTTTAAGCGTGGGGAGAATATCCAAAATAAAAGATTATGAGACCCTACTTTATGCGGCCCAAATCCTCAAAGAAAATAAAATCAATTTTAAAATAGAAATAATCGGCCGGCCGATTATGCCGCCCGATTTTTCTTATTTTGAATCATTAAAATCATTGAATGAAAAACTGGGCTTGAGTGATGTCGTTCAATTTACTGGATTTGTGCCTCACAATTATATTGCCGACTATTATAAAAAATCAGACATTGTTATCGGTTTGACACCCAAGGGGGGGCTAGATAAAACAATTTTGGAAGGCATGGCTTCGGGATGCTTGATCCTTACATCTAACGAAGTAAATAGAAAATATTTGACATCTGATTCCCAAATGTCCGATTATATACCGATTTTTGGCCACAAAAACGCTAAAGATTTAGCTGAAAAAATAATCGGTTTAAGCAAGCTTTCTCCGGAAATTAAAAAAGGTATAAGTGATTTTATGGTAGAATCAGTTGCCAAACACCATTCGTTGGGCAAACTAATTAACCAAATTGCTTCATTGATATGAGAACTTTATTTTTAGGCAATTATGATCCCGGATATGCCAGGAACCGCATCCTTGTCAAAGGAATGATTGAAAATGGGGCAGAAGTAATCTGTTGCAATGGCGGTAGTACGGGAGGGGTTAGAAAATTTTGGAGATTAGTGGCCGAATATTTTAAAATTTCCGATAAACGTTTTGACTTTGTCATAGTGGCATTTCCGCCGCAAGAGACAATGGTGGCAATGGCTCCCATATTGTCTTTCATGCGCCTGTTTCAGCGCATTCCAGTTATAGTTGACATGCTTACTTCTCATTACGAAGGATATATACTAGACCGAAAGAAGTATTCTCCTCAAAGTCTTCATGCAAAATGGTACAAATGGCTCGACAGAACTGCCGTTAGGTTGGCTAATTTTGCTATTGTTAACTGTGCTTTAGGCGGTAAATTTTTGACCGATGAATTAGGAATTCCCGCGAAAAAAATGATCACGGTTTTTAACGGAGCAGATGATGATCTTTTAAAAAAACCTGATCCTACATTAGTGGATGAGCGTGAAATAAATGAACCGCATAGTTTTTTGGTTAATTTTCATGGCAATTTTATGCCTCTTCATGGGGTTCCATATATTGTTCAGGCGGCAAATATATTAAAGAATGAAAATATTAAATTCCAGATTGTCGGAAAGGGGCATGATTATGATGCAAGCCGGAAAATGGCAGATAATTTTGGGCTTAAAAATATTATTTGGATCGGCCGTGTGCCTTATGAAAACTTACCTCCTTTTATAAATAAAGCCGATGTCTGTTTGGGGATATTTGGAGACACAACCAAAACAGAAACGGTCATACCGAATAAAATTTTTGAGGTTATCGCTATGGGAAAGGCCATTATCACGGCCGATACCGAAGCCGTGAGAGAAATATTTAAAGACGGAGAAAACATAATATTTTGCCGGAAAGCAGACCCCGATAGTTTAGCTGAAGCAATATTAAAACTGAAAAATGATACCGTACTTATGAATAAAATAACAAAAAATAGTTATGAATTATTTACGGCTAAATTTAGTAAAAAAGAAATAGCCAAAGATTTAATAAACACCCTAAGAGAAAAGGGCTATAAATTATGAATATTCTAATTACCGGCTACGCTTTCGTAAGGAAAAATTATTTGGATGTTTTCAAATATTACCGTGGAAACGATAGTATCTACTTTCTATTGCCGAAAACATGGAAAATAAAAGGCGGTAAAGTTGTTTATCGGCCGCCCGTGGAAGAAAATATTTTTACGACCGAGACTTTTTTTCATCACTCCCAATACCCGCTACTAGGTGGATTATTAAAGGGTTGGATGCCTTGGCTGCCGTTTTTTTTGCTCCGGTATAGAAAAAAGAAATTTGAAATATTATTCAGCGCCACCGAACCGTCTCTTTTGACGGCTCTTTATCAAAGCATTTGGGCCAAAATATTTGGAATCAAGCATGTTCTTTTTACATGGGAAAATATACCTTACCAAAACAAATTTCACGGATTGAACCTGCTTTTTAAAAGAACAGTCATAAAACTCAATATGTTTTTGAGCGATGCCATTATTTGCGGGAACCAAAAGGCGGCAGCGATAATGAAAGAGTATACAAAAAAACCTACCCCAGTTATCCCCATGAGCGGGGTAGATAAAGACTTCTTTAAACACCTTGAACTGGATAAAAAATTCAGAGGGCATGATTTTAAGGGAAAAGTTGTCTATTCTTTTGTTGGTTCGATAAGCTATCGTAAGGGCATCCATTTAATAGTCAAGGCATTGAAGGATGTTATTGAGAAAATACCAAATGCAGTTCTTTTTATTGCCGGAAGCGGGGAGTATGAAGAAGAGATAGACAAAGTTATAAAAGAAACAGGAATGACCCAGTATATTTTCAGAGCTCCTTGGATAAACCATGAAGAAATGAGGGAATTGCTCTCAATTTCTAACGTTTTTGTTTACCCCAGTTTGCCTTATAAAGGATGGGCTGACCAGTTGGGATACTCAACCATGGAAGCATCATTAATGGAATTGCCCGTTATTACCACCAATTCCGGCTCTCTTGATGAGGTTGTGATAGATAATAAAACAGGTCTTTTGGTTGCACCCGATAATTTGGACGAACTAAAAGAAGCTATGATAAAACTTGGTTCTGATGAAGAATTAAGAAAAAGGTTAGGCAAGGAAGCCAGAATATTCATGATTGAAAGTTTTGGCCATGATGTCGTTGCTGCCAAATTTGAAAAATTTTTCCATAGCATGTCAGATAATTAAAAACTTCTTAATTAAAAAAATCCCAATGCGGGATTTTAGGATGTTGATCTCAAAATGTGGTTTGGAATATTTGTCTGTCCCATGGAATGCTCGTAGCGAATAGCCGGAGCACTTGGGTTGAAGGGAATATCTAATTTAGCCCGAACATCTTTTTCGACAAAGTCTCTTAGTTCGACGAGTTGTTCGGGACTCAAAAAGTCAGTATAGACAAATGATTGATACCCGCCTTCGGGGTCGCCTTTGTAGTAATCGGCGGTAGTTCTGTAATCAACTTCTTTGCTGTATAGCTTATCGCCGGTTTTTTCGTAAGTATAAACCCAAATTCCGGATTCAGTTTCATGGGGGACTGCATGGTCATAATATGGCGTTCCGGGATAAGTGGTAATAATAGTAACATCAAAGTCATCCGGCTTAACCTGAAGGAGCCAATCACGGGTGTCCATGACTGTTTCTTTGGACTCGCCCGGGTGGCCTATGGACATTAGAGCTTTAACCTTAAGACCATGCTTTCTAGCAATTTTGAGACAGCGGGTGTTGTCTTCACGAGAAGCTTTTTTGTTTATGTTCTCAAGAATTCTCGGAGAGCCGGATTCAAATCCGACCAATATCCAGCGGAAACCGGCCTCGTACATCACCTCGGCCTGCTCTTCGGTAAAAAGTTCCGACTTGATAAAACCCCGGAGACGGAATTCTGTACCCAGTGTCTTTTGGGTCTGGGCAATCAATTTCATCAGCTCAACGATTTTTGTATTTACATTCAACTCATCGTCATACATCATGAAACCCCTAATGCCGTATGTTTGAAATATGTGGCTCATTTCAGCTACGATATTGTCGCTTGTCCGCATCCGTATCCGGCGAAGCATAGCGGACTCCCGGCCTCCGCAAAATCCGCAGTTAAACGGACATCCCAGTTGGGCGATCATACTTAGTGCCCGGATATTATCTATTGTGTAGTTATAGCTATCTACGTCTACCAGGTGTCGAGCGGGAAAGGGCAATTCGTTTAAACGTTTGTTGGTTAAAAAAAGAACCGGTTTAATGCTCGTGTCAGTTGGCTTGGATGGAATGTCTGCGTCTATTAGTTTGGGAGCTTTTTCTTTAAGCGCCTCAAAGATCGCTTCTTCTCCATCGCCGGCCACTAAAACGTCAAAATCATGGCTCAACTGGTCAAATGCCGTAGTTGCCCGTCCGTTAATGTTTAACTTTCTCTCTCTCTTGTAAGCGGCGTTTACCAGTGTGATATGGGGGCCTCCCAGAATTATCTTGGCTTCCGGTTTGTAAACTCTTATCGTTTCAAGAACTTTGATCGTTGCCGGTAATTGAGGCGTGGTAGCTGTTAGCCCGAAGATTGTGATTGTGTTTTCACGACAATAGTCCTCGATCACCTTTTCATAGTTAGATATTCCAGACAGATCTATTACATCAACTTTCCGGCCAGAATTTTCCAAAACAGCCGCAACTTTTAATATGCCCAGTGTCATAAAAACCCGTTCGTCTAAAAGGAAAATAGACGGAGGGATTATCAGGCAAATTTTCATTCCGACCTCCTTTTAAACGAACTTGAATTTCGATTATTTTGGAACAATATTTGTTTGTTTTCAATATTGACCCTGTATATTTTTTGTTCTATAGTTTTTTAGTGCGAAGTTTATTATATATAGCAAATTTAAGATTACCGACCGAGAAGGCCTATGGCATCCAAATCGCCAAAACGTGCGAGGCGTTTGCGGATTCCGGGTTGGGGATTACACTGCTTTATCCAAAGAGAAATAATCCGAATATCAAAGAAAATATTTTTGATTACTATTCGGTTCAATCAGTCAAAAATAATTTTGAGGCCAAAAGGATCTGGGCTCCTGATTTCTATTTTCCAGGCAAGTTAGACATCGCATCGGTTCTAATAAAAAGTCTTATATCGGCGATTTTTTTGAGCGCTTATGCTCTATTTAAAAAATCAGATATTATTTATTCTCGGGACGAATTACCTCTCTTTTTGTTAAGTTTTTTCAAGAGAAATTTAATATTTGAGGCTCATAATTTATCTAAATCACGAAAAATATTCTATAGGAGATTTAAAAAAAGAAACATAAAGTTAGTAGTTATTACAAAATACCTTAGAGAAGATTTTACAAAAACAGGCTTTAAGCCGGAGAATATTTTAGTAGCTTCAGATGGTGTGGATCTTGGAGAATTCCAACTAATTAAAAGAGAAGAACGAGAAAAAAAGCAAAAAGAACTAAGAGAAAAACTTTTTACTAATCACTTTGACTCCTATAGACGTAAAAAGATAGCAGTTTATATAGGTAACCTCTATACTTGGAAAGGAGCCGATATTTTAATAAGTGTTGCAGAATATTTAAAACAACATAACCCTAATTTCCTTATTTGGATTGTTGGCGGTGCCGATAAAGATGTTGAAAACTTGAAGAGAGGTATGCACCCAAATATTGTGCCGTTTTATGGCAGGTTGCCGCATAAAGACATAGCCAAGATTTTAGTAGCTGCCGATTGTGCTATTTTAACCGGAAAAGAGACGGAAACTATTTCAGCAAGATATACTTCTCCTCTCAAGATGTTTGAATATATGGCTTCCGGTTGTCCGATTGTGGCACAAGATCTGCCATCCTTTAGAGAGGTCTTAAATGAGAATAATTCGGTTCTTGCTAAAGCGGGTGACGCTAAAGATTTGGCTGAAAAGATAGCTTGGGTTTTTGATGACAATAATAAGGAATTAGTAGAAAGAATAGCCAGGAAAGCCCTAGAAGATGTTCAAGAATATACTTGGGCCAAAAGGGCGGAAAAGATTATAGGATTCTTTTAGGTTATTGGCTCTTGAAACAAGGTTTATATTATTATAAATTACGTAAACATGAAAAGGTCTAAACAATCCCTCAAAACGGCTTTGATTACGGGTGTTACCGGCCAGGACGGATCTTATTTAGCCGAATTTTTGCTTGAAAAAGGATACAGGGTCTACGGCCTTCAGCGCCGGACCAGCACTTTCAATACGGCTAGGATTGATCATCTGTACGACAATCCAAAGTATCCTAATTTTACGACAGTTTATGGAGACTTATCCGACGGTTCAAATTTGAGCCGGTTACTGGAAAAAATTAAACCTGATGAAATTTACAATTTGGGAGCACAGAGCCACGTCGGCGTCAGTTTTCATATTCCAGAATATACGGCTAATGTTACCGGGCTGGGGGCGTTGCGGCTTCTGGACGCGATAAAAGATTCAGGCATTAAGACTAAATACTATCAGGCTTCATCCAGTGAAATGTTCGGCAAGGTTCTTGAAGTACCCCAAAAAGAAACCACGCCGTTTAATCCGCAATCACCCTATGGTGTCTCTAAAGCGCTTGCCTACTGGATGACCAAAGTTCATCGAAATGCATATGGCCTTTTCGCTTCAAACGGAATTTTATTTAACCACGAAACGATAGCTTCATTTATGCCAATGTTTTATAAAAAATCTGATGAAGAATATTTAGACATAAAACCAGTTTGTGAAATAGTAGAATTTGACGAATCTAAAAAGAGCTATCAGTCAAAAAAAGTCTCGGGAATTCAAGTTTGGGACAAGAAAGGGTGGGTTAATGTCACTTTTGCGTCAGCATACCCCCATAATATAAAAAAGGATAATAAATTCCCACGATTCGTAAACTCAAGATCGGGCGCTTTTATGGCAACATCGAGTCATGTCGCGTTTATGTCGGATGGAATAGAAAAAAAGGTAAAAGACCTGCAAGTTGGCCATCGTTTATCCTCGATAGAACTACCTCTTATAAAAAACTTGCGGAATACTATATCGGAAACTGAAGCAGAGCTGATGGGAATGATGGTTGGAGACGGATCAGTTACTCGCGCAAAAAATGGCGTTGGTTTAAACGGAAAATTCACCAATTCATCCGAAGAATTGAGGAGTTATTTTGATTTTCTTTGGCGAAAAGTCACTGGCGGCCATACGGCATTTTACCCGTCAAAATCTGGTTTTAATCCCAAGAAGATAGTCGGGCAATTAAGGTTAGTGGGCGGAAACAATTGGCTAAGAAGTTTAGATATTTATAACAAAGATAAGACAAAAAAAGTACCTGCGATAATTTTAAATTCTTCTTCAAACATTATGCTGGCTTTTTTAAAAGGTTACAATTTAACGGATGGGTTAAAAGAAAACCTCTGTACTTACGAATTTAGAAACTTTAAAACAAACTCTGCGACACTGGCAATGGGTTTATGGTATTTGATAGACAAAACAACCGGTCAGGATATAAATCTCACCTTAGAAATGAAGGATGACGGGAGAATATTTTATTCTCTTAATATTCTCACCACTCAAAACAACTTCACAAAAGAGGGAGAAATAAAAAAACTGATGTTGAAAAACATATCCCAGAGAGAAATGAACAGATTGACGTCAATTTCGAGAACTTTTATAAGAAAAATACAAAACGGCGGTACTGCGTGCGTTATTCATCACTTAAAAAAAGATCCTCTTGAAGTTAAGAAAATAATAGATTTGCCGGAATACGCCGGTTGGTTCTATGATTTAGAAACAATGTCGGGAACATTTCATTGCGGCATTGGTAAATGTTATGTTCACAATTCGCCGCGTCGGGGCGAGACGTTTGTTACCAGAAAAATTACCATAGGTTTGGCGCGGGTTAAACTGGGTCTTCAAGATGTGCTTTCTTTGGGGAATTTAGATGCAAAAAGAGATTGGGGTTATGCCAAGGACTATGTGGAAGCGATATGGAGGATCTTACAGCACAAAGAACCGGACGATTTTTTAATTGCTACCGGTGAAACCCACACAGTCAGAGAATTTGTTGAAGAAGTCGGCAAGAATCTCGGATACAATATCGTATGGCGAGGAAAAGGCGTTGATGAGAGGGGTTACGATAAAAAAACAGGCAAGCTCTTGGTCTGTGTGGATAAGGTTCTGTTCAGGCCTTCGGAAGTGGATCTGTTGATAGGTGATGCTTCAAAAGCAAAAAAAATTTTGGGATGGAAGCCAAAAGTTACCTTTAAAAAACTGGCTCAATTAATGACCGAACATGATTTTGATAATGTAAAAAACACAAGCAATCGAAAAGTTAAAGTTAACCGAATATAATATGGCTGAAATAAAATATAAAAATAAATTAGTAGCTATTTTTCTTGGCCGTTTTCCTCGTGGCAGTATTCCTCAGACTGACGGCAAAGAACCGCTTCAGCTGGTAACCCTGAAACATTCAAAGGGTAAATACCTGGTGGCTCATACTCACAAACCCACCAAAAGACAGACCGAAAAAATGCAGGAGTGTCTAATTGTTAAAAAAGGAAAGATCAAAATTGATTTATACGGTCCCGATAAGAAAATGTTCAAGAAATTAATCATGAAGACAGGAGATCTCCTTATTCTAATAAACGCCGGCCTTGGCATCCATATCTTGGAAGACGCAGAAATAATAGAGCTAAAAAACGGTCCATTTATTGAAGACAAGATCTTACTATGATTAAACTTTATTTAGGGTCTGGAAAAAGATTTATTCCGGGTTTTATTCATATTGACCTGGATGACTATCCACACCTGGCTTACAAGCACAATATAGCTGACTTGCCGATGTTTTCCGACAAATCGGTGGATTTAATTTACACTTCCCATAGTTTTGAATATTTCGACAGACAGGAAGGAGAGAAGGTTTTGAAAGAATGGCATCGCGTTTTAAAGCCCGGAGGCATTCTAAGAATTGCCGTTCCTGATTTTGAAGCAATAACCCACGTTTATTTAAAATACAGAAAAGACATTGAACACAAAGGTATTTTAGGACCTCTTTTCGGCCGCATGATCATTAAGGAAAAAGACAAAGAAAGCAGGGTAATTTATCACAAGACAGTTTATGATTTTAAATCCTTGAAAAAAATGCTGCAAATGGCCGGATTTAAGAATATTCGAAGATACGATTGGGAGAAAACGATTCATAAGAATTATGACGATCATTCACAGGCATATATTCCTCACCTTGACAAAAAGAACGGTATTTTAATCAGCTTGAATTTAGAAGCTAAAAAAGCATGAAAGTTAAAAATATAAATCAAATGGAGCCATGGTATGGTAAGGAAGAAAAGAAGGCAATTCTCGATTATTTAAATTCGGGCGGATGGTTGATGGAATTTAAAAAAACTGAAGAGTTCGAAAAAATGATTTGCGACTATACTGGGGCAAAATATTGCAGTGTCGTATCGAACGGGACAGTCAGTTTGTTCCTGGCCTTAAAAGCCCTTGGAATTAAAGCGGGCGATGAAGTTATTGTGCCCGATTATACCATGATCGCTACGCCAAATTCGGTAGTAATGGCGGGCGCGAAACCAGTTTTTGTGGATGTTAATGATTCTTTGTGTTTAAATACGGAACTTGTAAAAAAAGCCATAACCGCCAAAACAAAAGCCGTAATCCATGTATCAATTAATGGTCGAGCTGGGGACTTAAATAAACTCAAAAAGTTATGTAAAGATAAAGAAATATATTTAGTGGAGGATGCAGCTCAATCACTGGGGTCGTTTTACAACAACAAACATTTGGGCAGGCACGGCGTTATTGGGAGTTTTTCTTTCAGTGTTCCCAAGATTATTACCACCGGTCAGGGCGGGGCTCTTGTTACTGATAATAAGGATGTCTATGACAAAATAGAAAAACTAAAAGATTTCGGCAGAGTTGGAGCCGGAATTGACTGGCATGACGATATCGGCTGGAACTTTAAGTTTACCGACTTACAGGCTGTTTTTGGAATAGAACAAATGAAAAAGCTACCTCAAAGAACTAAATTAAAAAAAGACATTTATTTGCTTTATAAAAAATATTTGACTGGCGTGAATGAGGTTAAGCTTATCGGGACGGATCTAAATGATGTTTCCCCGTGGTTTATCGATGTTATTGTCCCCGATCCGTTGGCGCTGCAGAAGCATTTAAAAGACAGTAACATCGGTTCGAGGATTTTTTATCCGGCGCTTCACAGTCAGCCAATCTTTAAACGTGTTCGGGGAAGTTTTCCTATGGCGACTTATGCCGGACAGCATGGTTTATGGTTGCCATCATCATCTTTTCTCAAAGACTCAGATATTAAATTTATCTGCAATAAAATTGCCGATTTTTATAAACCAAAAATAAATAGGCCATGAACAAAATACTATTAATTGCGCCGGTTTCTTCGACCATGTATGCCCCGTTACGCAGTGCGTTTGAATTTCATGGATTTAACGTATTTACAATTGACTATCGTGGCAACTTTACCACTAATCCTGATAGCATAATTCACCGTTTGGCAAAAACTTTGCCAATGTATGGCCGTTTTAAAAAATATGCCAAACAAAAAATAAATAAAAAAATACTCGGCCAAGCTATAAAGGTTAAACCCGATTGTGTCTTTGCTGTAAAAGCTCCCAATCTTTATCCTGAAACTTTAAGTTTTTTAAGAAAGATCTGTCCCGCAATTAATTACTACCCGGAGACAATGGATCAGTGGGATTTAATTAAAAAAATCGCACCATGCTATGATTATTTTGTTAACTATGACCCTTATGTGGTAGAAATGATGAAAAAAGAAGGATTTAAAAATGCCTTGTATGTTCCGTTCTCGGCTGATTTAAACGAAAATGACCAATGGGCGAGACCTGAAAAATATCTTTATGAGATTTCTTTTATTGGAACTTATGACCAGAAGTTATATGGCGAACGCGAACATATTTTAAACGAAATCAAAGACCTGGGCTTGTGTCTTTGGGGGAATGAGGCCTGGCTGAACACCTCCTTGAAAAATTATTATAAAGGGCGAGTAAGAACCGGAGATATCCAAAATATTTATAGGAACAGTAAAATTGTAATTAATGCCGATATTTCAAGAGAAGTATTGGGAACGGGGGTAAATTTAAGGACATTTGAGGCCACATCGGCAGGAGCTATGCTACTAAATCGTGATGACAGAAAGGATATTTTTAATATTTTCGAGGATGGGAAAGAATTTATTTCTTTTTCTGGGGTTGATGATGTGCGCCAAAAGGTGGAATATTATTTAAATCACGAAGAGGAAAGATTAAAAATTGCCGAAGCAGGATTTAACAGAGCCAAGAAAGACCACACCTACATCAAAAGAATTGGAGAAATAATAAAAATAGCCGGCCTTGTAAAAACCTGATAAATATTGTATTATTTTGACCTATGGTAACAGATCTCAAGCGAGTTTTAAGAGACAAGACAGTTTTGGTTACCGGTGGAACCGGCTCTTTTGGCGAGGAAGTTGTTAATAAACTATTAAGTTATAACCCCAAGAGGGTGGTTGTTTTTAGTCGGGACGAGAAAAAACAATTTGACATGAATAATAAGTTTAACAATGACCGCCTTAGGTTTATCATTGGGGATGTTCGCCACAGGCAATCAATAGAACATGCTTTGCATGGAGTGGATATGGTTTTTCACGCGGCCGCATTGAAACAAGTTCCAAATTGTGAATTTTTCCCGACAGAGGCAGTACAAACCAATATTCTCGGCTCATTCAACGTAATCAATGCCGCTATTGATAATGGAGTAAAGAATTTAGTTTTATTGAGCACAGACAAAGCCGTTTACCCAGTAAGCGTGATGGGAATGTCCAAAGCGCTGGCCGAAAGAACCATGATTGCCGCTTCTCGCCAAGAAAGGGGCAAAACGACCTTGTCCGGTACTCGTTATGGCAATGTAATATACACACGCGGATCAGTAATCCCGTTCTTTGTAAACCAAATGAAAGCAAGACAACCCCTCTCGGTGACAAATAAGGACATGACGAGATTTATGATGTCCCTGGATGATTCGGTGGATTTGGTTCTCTTTGCCCTTGTCAATGGAAAAAACGGGGAAATTTATGTACGCAAATCTCCCGCAGCCACGGTAGGCGATATTGCCCAGGCCTTAGTGGAGCTGTTTAAATATAAAAAAGGAATTAAGTATATAGGAATTAGACCCGGAGAAAAAACCCATGAGACGCTTATTTCATCAGAAGAACTTAGACGGACTAGTGATATGGGGAATTACTATAAGATTTTACCCGAACTGCCAAATATTGATCCGAGAGAGTATTTTTTCAAAGGCGAAAACAGGCTCGACATTCCAGTTGAAGGATACACTTCCGCCAATACTGTTAGATTAACCGTTCAAGGAGTTAAGAAACTTCTGTTGTCTCTGCCGGAAATCAAAAAAGAGCTAAGTCTTCTTAGAAAGGGTAACTTTTATAAATAATATGGTTCAAACCATAGTTATCGGTGCAAGCGGACTTTTAGGTTCTCAACTTGCGCAAACATTTAAAGACCAAGGCCATGAAGTGTTGGCTGTCTTTAACCAAAATCCGGAGTTGATCACAACAGATGTAACCAAAATCAAATGCGATATTTCCAGTAGAAAGGCCACCCTGTCTTTAAAAGATCACATTAAATTTCCATCCCTGATTGTGCATTGCGCGGCCATCACTAATGTTGATCTATGCGAGAAAAATAAAGAATTATGCAAGGCGGTAAATATTGATGGAACCAAAAATATTTGCGAACTTGCTTGCCATACGAAATCGAAACTTTTCTATATCTCTACCCCGTCTGTTTTTGACGGCAAGAAAGGAAATTACGAAGAGTCGGATAAAACAAATCCGATAAATTATTATAATTTTTCTAAAGTCCAAGGAGAAAACCATGTTCTTGAATACAAGAAGGGATTAGTTGTTAGAACCGTTCCGATTGGTCTTCATTCTGCAAGGAGAAAACCGGCAAGTTTTTTGGAGTGGCTTGTTGATTCTTTTAAAAACAATCGAAATATCAACCTCTTTACCGATGCCATGATAAATCCCTTAACGATAACCACTTTATCTACAATGATTTCAAAAGCTACACCCCTACTTGATGGCGGAATTATCCATTTGGGCAGTCGTGACGTAGTCTCAAAAGCTGACGTAGGTTTGGAGGTTAAAAAGTTTTTTCCTAATTATTCTGGTAATCTTGACTTAATTAGCATGGACAGTGAAAATCAAGTAGCAGAGCGACCGAAAGAAATGTGGCTTAATGTGAACAAGGCGTTATCACTGGGTCTTATATTACCAGAGGCCCTGTCAGACATAGCCTCATATTTAAGTGGAAAAGAGTTATTATAAAAATTATTTTATCCTGGAAAGGAAGCACTGGTTTTTTCGGGTTAGGAAAAAAATACTGACTTTCTTTGTGAAAAAATATGCTAAACCTGGTTCCAAAGTTTTTGATTTTGGGTGCGGATCGGGATATTTGGTGGGGGAATTGCAAAAAATTGGGTATAATGCATCTGGAGCCGATGTTTCGGCTGAAGCTATCGAGTTTGGTTTAGCTAATGGCATACGTAATTTATCAGTAGCCCATGAGGGCGGGATTTCTTTTCCGGAAGGGGGATTTGACCTGATTTTGGCCTTAGACGTCATTGAGCATACAAAAGACGACCTTGAGGCCATTAAAGCCCTAAAAAGGGCCTTAAAACCAGGGGGAATAGCCATTATTACTGTTCCGGCATATCAATGGATGTGGGGCGTTCAGGACGAGATTGCCCACCATTTCAGGAGATATACAATGCCTGGTCTGACGGGCATAATTAAACGGGTTGGTAATTTTAAAATTATCCGCAAGACACATTTCAATACATTCTTATTTGCGCCGATTGCTATCGTTAGAGTTTTATCTAGGTGGTTAAATTTAAAAAAGAGAGAATCGGATTTTGAAATTGATAATCGGGTATTAAGCGCTTTGTTTTACTTTTTATTTAATCTTGAGACATATTTATTAAAATTTGTTAATTTTCCGTTTGGGGTTTCAATATTGGCTATTTTAGAAAAAACCGAATCTGATTATGAGCAAAAAGTATAAGGCGGCTTTTCTGGTTGTAATTATTATTTTCTTGGTGACGCGATTTTCGGGTGTTGATTTCGTTTACCATCAGGATGAGCACAGGTGGGTGCAATTGGCTGACGAAACAGTGCGAGAAGATGTTCCTCATCCGCCTTTGACGTTAATTCTGATGAAATTAACCGGAGCCATTGTCGGTTTTAATAATCTTAGAATTTTGTCCGTGTTCTTCAGTTTCCTTAATCTATGGTTGATATATCTGGTAGTCAAAAATATTTCCGGGAATAAAAAAGCGGCTTTAACCGCAATTACTCTTTTTACCGTTAATGTTTATGGCTTGGTTGCCGGACTTCAAGTCGATATGGATGGGGCAATATTACCCTTCTTCATTCTCCTAGGCTATTATGGGTACTCTAATTTTATCAAAAAAGAACACCAAAAACGTTCTCTTTTTTTGTTAGGCGTTGCCGTCGTCGGGGGATTATTTACCAAGACAAGTTTTGTCTTATTTCTGGCGGCGTTGATGTTGGACTATGTATTCGTTTTGCGTGATGAGCATAAGGACAATTTTTTGAATGTAATAAAGCGGGCTTTGAAAATGAGTATACCGATATTGGCGTTGATGGTTGTGCTGTTTTATTTTTATTATTCCCGCCTTCATGCGGTAATAGATTACGCGATGAATTTTAAGTCTTTTGATTTTGCCTCTAGGGCCTATCTTGACCTTGTTTTCAAGGTTATCAAATCATTTGTCTGGTTGTCCCCCTTGTTAACTCTGCCCGCGCTCGTTGGCTTGTTTATAAAAGAAATTAGAGACAGGCAAAGATTTTGGTATCTTTATGTTTTTATTAATTTGCTTTTTTATCTGGTGCTAATTGATTTTGCCAAATTAACAATAGAACGCTATTTCATGTTTTTGATAGTCCCTGCAGTTATTATAACCGGTGATGTGTTGTATTATTTTTATAAAAAGAAAAATTTGAAACACCTGTTTAGGGGACTTGTTGTCGGTCTTGGCGTCTTCTTGGCCTTTGCTTTTATTATACTTTTGAGAGTTAACGACGTTTTGCCGTTAAATCCGAAAATCGCTTACATTAATCACGTCAAAGAATTAAATTTTGATTTTTTAATTCCTTTTTCAAGCGGGTCGGGGCCGATAGGGTTTTATTTCTCGGCGCAGTTTATTTTGTGGTCGTGGGTTGTCGCGGCCGCGCTTTTGGGGGGCTATTTATTAATAAGACAAACTAGATATAACACTTATATTTTTGCGCTATTTGTAGTATTCGGTTTTGGCTATAATATTATTTTTGCAAACGAGCTTTTGCGTGGCGACCTGTATGGCAGTCCGGACAGAGTAGTTCGTCAGACGCTAAACTATGTTTTGAATGAGCCGTCGATAACAAAAGTCATAACCTATAACGATATTGCGCCATATGATCTCAAAAAAAGCGGTAAATACGGATCCAGATTTTATACGGCTCCGGAAAGAGATTATACGAAAAAGATGGCAACTTTTAAGGGACACTACATGATAGTGGATTTTCCGGCTATTGATAAAAATGACCGATACTGGCCGTTGATAACCCGATGCTCTTTGTTGAAAAAATTCCAAGATAAGAAAATAGAATCCTATGTATTTGATTGTTCAAGAATATAGACAAAACTGTATTTTTATGGTAATATACTTTGATGTCGAAAAACATAGATTTATCTTTGGTTTTACCGGTTTTTAATGAAGAGGAGACTCTCCCGGTATTGGTGGGGGAGCTTTATTCTGTTTGCGACTCTCTAAATAAGAATTATGAAATAATTTTTGTGGATGATAATTCTTACGACAAAACCCCGGAAATTTTAAGTCAATTCGCTTCCAAAGACCCTCGAATAAAAGTATTGCGCTTTTCCCGTAATTTCGGCCATCAAGCGGCTCTGAGTGCCGGTATGGATGTTGCCGCGGGCGATCTTATTATAACTATGGACAGCGATTTGCAGCATCCGCCCAGAATTATTCCAGAATTTATAAAACACGCCGAAGGCGGATCGGATATTGTTATTGGAGAACGAATCACAAACGAACAAAATTCTTTTATCAGAGAGAATGTGGGCAAGGTATTTTATAAATTTTTGAGTTATGTTACCGATCTTGAATTCAAAAATGTTTCAGACTTTACATTATACAAAAGGCCGGTTTTGAAAGTCATTAAGCGGTTGCCGGAGAAAGAAAGATTTTTGCGGGGAATGGTTCAGTGGGTCGGTTTTAATAAAAAATATTTACCCTATACGGCGGAGGCCAGAAAACACGGACAATCAAAATATTCATTTAAAAGATTGCTGTTTGGTTTTGTTATTAATGGAATAACTTCGTTTTCTGCCTTTCCCCTAAGACTGGCGTTTGGTGTTGGTTTAATTGTGTTCATGTTCAGCATTATCTTTTCTGGCTATGTTTTTTGGGATCATTACACCAACCCCGACCCGCTTAATAAGGGCAATTCCACCATTGTTATACTGATTTTATTCTTGGGAAGCTTGCAGATGATAGTATTGGGAGTCGTCGGAGAGTATCTCTATAAAATGTTTCATGAAGTGAAAGGCAGGCCCCTCTATATTGTAAGCGATACTTGCAACGTAGATAAAGAAAAGATAGAAAAAAGCCTGTATGGAATACATGTGTTATAAGTTTCTAATTTCTAATTACTAATTTCTAAATTTTGAATGTTGAGAATTATTGCTGATGATCTGGGCCTCCATACATCCGTTAACGACGGAATAATTTTTTTGTTGAAAACTGGTAAAATTGAAGGAGCGTCTTTGATGACTAATGCTAACGCATTTGATGATGCGATAACCAGACTGAAAAGCGTGCCTAGTGCCAATATCGGGATTCACATAAATTTTGTGGAGGAAAGATCGCTAATATCAGGCAAGTTAATGCCAAAAAATCACAGGATTTTCTTTTTTAAATATTTATTGGGCTTGGTAAAAAAGGAATATATTAAGGAAGAAGCGGAAGCACAAATCAGAAAATGCATTCAAGCCGGAATAAAACCCTCTTTTATAAACGGCAATCAGCATCTCCATCTCTTGCCTGGCATAATGGATATTATGATAGGGCTGGCAAAAAAATACGGCATTCCGTATGTTAGAGTGATTAATGAATCCACTTCTTTTGGCACAAGGAAGGTGGCCAGGAATGTCCAGCTATTGTTTTTGAATTTTTTGTCAAAACTTGCCAAACCGAAAATTAAGAAAGCCGGACTTTTGCATAATGATTATTTTGTCGGTTTTATCAATGCCGGCAATTTAACCCGTGGGGATATATTAAAAGCAGAAAAAATTAGTTACAATAATCCTGATCAAATAGTTGAGCTTGGCTGTCATCCCGGTTTTGAGGACGAGATGCTAAAAGAAAATTGTTCTCACTGGAAATATAATTGGAAAAAAGAATTAGAGTTGCTCAACTCGTTATAATTGAAAATGATCAAGAATATTATCTATATAACATATACGCGTCCGGAATATTCTCTTAATGTCGTCCGCATAAAAGGTTTAAGGGAAAACGGCATAAATGTCTTGGATTTTCATGTTCAAGATAAAGGTATTCGGGGCTTAGCCAAGGCCCTCTCTTTTTATCGGAATAATTCAAAAGACACGGATTTAGTGATGATCGGTTATAATAGTCCGGCTCTGGTCATTTTTTTCCGTTTTTTTTGTCGAAAGAAAATAGTTTTTAATGCAGTGCTCTCTGAATACGAGAGGATGATAATATCGAGGAAATTAGCTCCCCGTTTTTCCTTAAAAGCGGTTTATTATTGGCTACTCGATCTTGCAGCGGTTCATTTGGCGGATTTGACTACCGTTGAAACCAATCACCAATTAAATTTTTTTAAAAAAATGTTCAGAATTTCTGAAAAGAAAATATGCAGGAATTGGATAGGAGTTGATGAAAGTAATTTCTTCTGCGATCAATCGCGGCAAAAATTTGACGCTTTTACTGTTTTTTTTAGGGGTGCGTTAATGCCTGAAGCCGGTGCAAAGTATGTTGTAAGAGCAGCCAAATCGTTAGAAGATAAAGATATTAGGTTTATTATGATTGGAGGAGGTATTCTTTCCGGAAGGATAAAGGAATTAATTAATGAATTAAATCCTAAAAACATGGAATATATAAAAGATTATGTGCCTTATGAAAAATTAAGAAATATAATGCAGAAATGTCATTTATCGCTTGGCCAACTTTCTGACCATAATCGGCTTAGCCGGACAATACCACATAAGGCCTATGAAAGTTTAGCCATGAAATTGCCGTATTTGACGGCCGCTAACAGCGGCATACTCGAGCTCCTAACTCCAAATAAAACCTGTTTGGTCTGCAATCCTGCCGACACTCAATCGTTAACCGAGAAAATATTGTGGATCAAAGATAATTATTCAACCGCAGAAAAAGTAGCTGAAAACGGTTATCTATTGTATCAAGATAAATTAAAATCTCGTATTTTAGCTCAAGATTTGTTGGACAGAATAGAAACTATTTGAGGGTTGTTTTCGGAATATTTTTTTGGTACTCTAATTTGAAGATAAATTGTCCGAGGCACTTTGACAATGGAAGTACAGACAGGGATACAGATAAAAGGAATAAGAGCAGCTCCTAATTTAGCCGCAAATACCAAAGAACCAAAATTCTTGCTGATGTATGCGCCCCAGCGTTTTGACCTGCGTTTCGGTGCGGTAAAACCGGAAGCGTCTTTGGGTAATCTATATCTTGCCGGAGCTCTTCGAGACAAGGGATTTGATGTCAATGTCTTAGATTGTTGTTTGGGTAATGACAGATATTCACTTGAACAAAGTTTTTATCGCCAAACACCATTACCAAATGGCAAGGTAAGAATCGGTATGGCTCCGGAAGACATTTTACAGGAAGTAGCGGAGTATGACGTTGTCGGTATAAGTTCAATTTTTACTCCCCAGACATATACAGTTGAAGAAACGGTAAGACTAATTTCACAAGCTTATCCGGAGAAGTTAATTATAATGGGTGGCATCAATGCTCGCACTCAAATGAGCAGATTTTTTAAAGCCGGTGCTCATCTTATTTGTCTTTCAGAGGCGGAGAGGACAATAGTTGAAATTGGCCATATTCTTAGAAAGGGAAGTCGGGATTTTTTCGATTTATCTGGGATTGCTTTTATGTATGATGAAAGAATGCAAATCAACCCGATGGTGTTTGTCGAGGATAATCTAGATCTACTACCCTTTCCGGCCAGAGATCTACTGCCCCTTGAACGCATTTGGAAAATCGCCCGGCCGCACGGCGGTGTTCTTACCGTCGGTCAGCTTGATAAGCCCTTGCCGTATGTATCAGTTATGACTTCCAGGGGTTGTCCTTATAAAAAATGCGCTTTTTGTCATATTTCCGGAGAACAAAAAGGTTCCGAAACCGGTTATATAGGCAAGTTCAGGTTTCAATCTGTAGAACGGGTAGAAAGAGAGATGTTTTCTATCAAGAAACTTGGAGCAGAAGATATTTATATTGAAGATGATTCTCTCTTGGCAAATAAGAAAAGAGCGTTGAACATCTTCAAGATGATGATTCAATTTGGTTTTAGACTGGGTGATGTAAATGGTATTAATTTATCTCACTTGCATAAGAACGATGGTAGCGGCCGAATAATAATTGATGATGAAATGCTGGAAGCAATGGCGGAAGCCGGTTTTAAACGGCTCTCGTTTCCTGTTGAATCGGGTTCCCAAAGGATAATCGATAAATGGGCTTCCGGTAAGATTAGCCACGAAACATATGATATATCTGCATTGATTAAAAGAGCCAATGCGTTAGGTATTACCGTTTCAAGCTGTTATCTTATCGGTTATCCCGATGAGACATATGAAGAATTACTCCAAACAATCTTAGTTTCCAAAAGACACATGGATGCGGGTTCTGAATATGTGAATTTTACTATCGTAACTCCTTTTCCGGGAACAGCCCTCTATGATTATGTTATCCAAAACGATCTGTTGCTTCCAGGCATTGATGTAGCGGATCTGGATTGGGTGCACCCATCCATAAAAACATTTATGGATCCTAAATATATAGAATTTGTTTCCAGAAAAGCTTGGGAGTTTATTAATAAACCGGAGCGAATTGCGATAATCCGCTCTATGGCGCCTACGCCGATGGGATAAACCCCCCACCCTTCTTTAAAAGAAGGGTTTTTTATTTGGCGAGAGTTATCTGTTCAGTATTTTATGATACAGATTCGTATATTGATCGGTCATTTTTTCAATATTAAAATTAACATGTATTTTATTGATGGAGCACTGACTTATTTTTTCTAATTCTTGGGTGGAGAGGTTTAGCAAATGCTCCATCCCTCTTTTCAGGTCATCAGTATTTTTATATTCGGCAATATAACCATTGACCTTGTGTTCAATAAGTTCAGGTATGCCCCCAGTTTCAAAACTGACAATCGGCAAGCCGCAGGCCATGGCTTCAAGCACCACAAGGGGACAATTGTCAGCTACGGAAGGATATAGAAGAATATCGGCAGCAGAGTAATATTTTGATAATGTTGTCCGGTCGCTTGTGTAGCTTACAATTTTAACTTTATCGTTGTTTTTATTGTTGTCGCCTCCTAGATCAACAAAAAAAACGGAAGAATTATCTTGAAAAGCTTTTATGACGTCTTGGGCATAATTGCCTCCTTTCCATGGATTAGATTGACCCCTTTTTGCCACGATGAGGGCAATATGCTTATCGAGTGGAAGATTTAACGACCAGCGGCATTCTTGTTTATCGCGAGGCTTAAAAACAGAATCATCAATGCCGTTATATATTATCGATAACGGCTTGTCTTTGAGAACGCTTTGCCTGACTTTATCGGCTAGCCATTTTGAGGGCGTCACAATATGGAATTTGGAATTTTTGTAAATACGGCTTTTCTTCTTTTCTAAATATTTTTCATTATGCCAAGCTATCGGAGGATAAATATCCAAACTGGGACAGGTAAAAAAATTATTGCTTTTTAATGCGCCGTCAAAAGAGTGGGCGCAGTGGGCGGTTATAGGCCACATATCGTGGAGAGTCCAGATAACAGGTTTTAAGGCCGAAATTTTTTCTAAGGTTCCAAGATTAAAATAACTTGAATGTAGATTGTGACAGTGAACTATATCTGCTTTTTTAAATTCTTGAGTGTTGAGGATGTGGTCGGAAGAAAAAACATCAATGTCATTAGCAAGCCAATAAGCCAGTTTTCTTCTAATTTTTCCGGAAAGCGATTTTTTGTCATTTAAGATATGAACATTTGGGTCAGACGAATATTTCTGACCGACAAACATACTGGTTGTATGGCCATTTTTTTCAAGCTCTTGTTTGATTGAGTAGGCCACCTTAGCTGCTCCGCCGCGAATATCGGTTGTGTTTATTTGGAGTATATTCATCCCTACGGCATACTTTACATTAAATAGTAAATGTAGTAAATAATTAAGATAATTAGCACATTCACAAAAGGCAGGTTCAATGGATCAAAAATTTACCGACAAACCTTTTTTAATTACCGGTGGCTCGGGATTTCTTGGCAGGCATGTTATAAAAAGACTTCTTGATTTTGGGATAAAACCGTATCAAATTTATGTTCCCAGATCCAAATTTTTCGACCTAAGAAAAAAGGAAAACTGTGAAGTTCTACTCAAATCGAAGAAACCTGATATTGTAATTCATCTTGCAGGAAATGTTGGCGGCATAGGATATAACCAAGAAAAGCCAGGAGAGCTTGTGTATGACAATATAACGATGGGTTGCCAACTGATGGAGGCGGCACGTCAAGCAGGAGTGGGAAAATTCGTCACCATAAGTACGATATGTGCTTATCCTAAATTTACTCCGGTTCCTTTTAATGAAAAAAATTTATGGGATGGATATCCGGAAGAAACAAATGCACCTTATGGCTTGGCAAAGAAAATGCTTTTAGTCCAAGGTCAGGCGTATCGACGACAGTATGGGTTTAATTCGATATATCTTCTGCTGGTTAATTTATATGGTCCTGGAGACCATTTTGAACCGGAAAGAAGCCATGTCATTCCGGCGCTAATCAAAAAAGTGGCAGATGCCCAGAAATTTAATCAGCATTATCTCAAATTGTGGGGTACGGGTAATGCATCAAGAGAGTTTTTGTATGTGGAAGATGCAGCTGAAGCGATAGTTCTTGCGGCCGAAAATTACGAAGGAGCAGAGCCTGTAAATATCGGTGCCGGATTTGAGATTACCATAAGAGAGCTGGCATACAAAATTTGTAAACTCATGGATTTCAATGGTTCGATAATGTGGGATCATACAAAACCGGATGGCCAGCCGCGAAGATGCCTCGATGTTTCAAGGGCTGAAAGAGAATTCGGCTTTAAGGCGAAGACGGATTTTGACGAAGGGTTAAGAAAAACAATTGACTGGTATTTGTCCCGAGTACAAAAAACCGCTTAAAGCGGTTTTAATTTTATCTTTAAATAAGCCTTTTTGACTCTTTTTGACACTCCTTGTTGCAAAATTTAGAAAAAGTTGGTATCTTTTGATGGCAAAGCTTAAAAGATATGCTCAAGGAATTTATTGAGACGCATTTCCAAAATATCAGAAAAATTTATAAGGTATTTATAATTTTCAAACATGCCTACTGGCAATATAGGTGGCGGATTTTAGTTACGACTTTATTGGGATTTGTCAGCAGTCTTATGGGAGGTTTGGGTATCGGCATGCTTATTCCTCTTTTTGCTTTTGTTACTCAGCAAAATAGTACCGGCCCTTCCACTACTTTTTATAATCTTATTGCAAAAGTTTTCTCCATTCTTCATCTGGGATACAACTTGCCGGTTCTTCTGGCTTTGATGGTCTCGTTTTTTATCGGCAAAGCCGTCATAACGATCTTCACTATCCACATTAGTGATAAAATCTCCGCGCAATATGAACGTGATACCAGTTCCATGTTATTCAAAAAGACCCTTGAAGCGGACTGGACCTTTCTAATGAATCAGAAAGTCGGATATCTTGACAGAGTTATTTTTAGCGATGTTGGCGCCGGGGCAAATATATTGAAAGCTATCAGCGAATTGATGCTTCGAATCGCGAGTTTAATAACATATGCCTCAATTGCACTTAAATTATCCGTTTCTATAACCGTTATGTCTTTGGTTGGGGGCGTGCTTATTCTTGTGGTTTTAAAACCCCTTTTCTTTAGATCAAGAAAACTTGCCAGGCATGTAAATATTACCGGCAAACAATTAAGCCATCTTATCAACGAGAGCTTGATAGGAGTTAAAACCTTGAAAGCTTTTGCCGTTGAATCGCCGGTAATCAGAAAGGGCTCCTTGTATTTTGAAGAACTAAGAAAAGCCCGCCTTAAAACATCCTTAATAAGCAGTTTCCAGGGTTCATTATTTGAACCGGTCTCCCTCCTTTTTATTTCCGTGATATTTGCTTATTCTTTTAAATCCCCAGATTTTAACATCGCTTCTTTTGCGGTAATAATTTATCTTATTCAAAAAATGTACTCCTTTATTCAAGGAATCCAAGGAAAATTGGACGGCATAAATTCCTCGTTTACTTATCTGGAGACAATGCTTAATTACCAAAAAGATGTCCAACAGTATAAAGAAGAAGTGTCTGGCGCAAAACCATTTAAATTTGAAAAAGAAATAAATATTCAGGGTATCGGTTTTTCTTATCCGAACATCAAATCAAATACGTTGTCAGATATTGATTTTTCAATTCAAAAAGGTGAGATGATCGGCATAATCGGACCTTCGGGTGCTGGTAAGACAACTTTAGTGGATATTTTTTTGAGATTATTAAAACCCCAGAGAGGAGTTATCAAGATCGATGGAATTGATATTGACTCTGTTTTTTTGACAGATTGGCGAAAAAATATAGGATATGTATCGCAAGAGGTTTTCCTGTTGAATGATACCGTTGAGGCAAATATACGTTTCTACGATAAAGATATTTCCCATGAAAATATAGTGAACGCTTCCAAGATGGCAAATATTTATGATTTTATCCAAGGATTGTCGAATAAATTTGAAACACAGGTAGGGGAACGGGGTGTTAAATTATCTGGTGGCCAAAGACAGCGCGTAGCTTTAGCCAGAGTTTTAGCTAAAAAATGCCCCATTTTGGTTCTTGACGAGGCGACTAGTTCCATAGATAACGAATCAGAAGCTTTAATCCAAACAGCGATAAATAACCTGAAAGGCAAAGTTACGGTCTTGGTAATTGCCCATCGTCTGTCTACTGTAATAAGTTCAGACAGAATTATGGCCATAGACAATGGGACGTTAATTGAATCTGGCCCTCCGGCTGAATTGATAAAAAACCAGGATTCTTATTTATATAAGAGCTATCACATTAAAGACGGGGAAATTTCATAAACCAATGGCACGCATACCTTCTTTTTCGGTTTGTTTTAAAGAATTTTGCAGAAAAATGCTGCCGAAGCGGGCAATAAATCTGGCAAATAAAACAAAAAATAAATCAATCAGCATTAGCCGCAAGATAAAGATAATAAAGATAATAAAAAATAATCTGGAAGAACTGAAAGTAAGATTAAAAAACGAAACCCCGAGCGAGAGAATGAATAGAATTGAGTTGGTCGGCTCCATAACAGATATTGATAGCCAAACAGCCGAATGTACGAGTTTGTGGGACAAATATAGAAAGCATGTAAGGTTGTGTATATTAAAGAAAGATCCAAGAAATTTTTTAAGATGGGAACCCATTGTTGAAACAATGTCTGCGGGGGCTCGGAGACCCGAATACGACTATTTGGCAAATAATAACTGGGGCAAATGGTCAGCGGCAATAAAAGAAACGTGGGTCGGCAATCCGCCAAAATATAAATACTATCAAAAAAGCAGCGGTAATTTTATTAATACTGCCTATAACCTTTCTCGGCTGGTTGACCACTATAAATTTGATGTAAAACAAGCCGGCAAAATAATAGAATTTGGCGGCGGATATGGTTGCATGGCTAATCTCGTGAATAATTTGGGATTCAAGGGAAAATATATAATTTTCGATATACCGGAACTCTTGGCCCTTCAAAAATATTACCTGCGCTCAAGCAACGCAGAAGGCAATTTTAATTTTATCAATCAAACAGAAAAACTGGGTGATCCTAATCCTGATATTTTTATAGCCACTTGGTCTTTAAGTGAATCGCCAATCGAATTGCGGAATGAATTTTTCAAAAGAATAGGCAAACCCAAGTATGTGCTCGTGGCTTATCAGGCAAATTTTGAGACGATAGACAATGTGAAATATTTTCAAGAATATATGAAAAACAATTCGGAGTATGACTGGACTAATTATGAGATAAGCCATTTGCCTCAAAATTTCTATTTGATCGGAAAGAAAAATTAAAATTTTTTAGTCGGATATCCACTTTTGGGGGTTGACACCTTTTGATACGTTTTGATACCGTTGAGTTTGACCATATATGAGTGAAATTAATCCAAATGAAGTTTATACAACGTCGGAAGTCCAGTCTCTTTTAAAGATCAGCAAAAGTACCGTGAAGCGGCTTTTGAAAAATAAACTTATTCAAGCTAATAAAGTTGGTGGGCATTATCGTGTTTTAGGTAAAGAGCTTTTGAGGATTGTGTCTCCCCGTATAGAAAAAAAGGCTGTTGAAACATATCAGCGTTTGAAGAAGAAAGTTAAACGTAAAATTAAGACTTGGTAAATTGATATGTCATATAATCTCGGCTTGGAAATAATTATATTTAGCTCATCCTTGTTTGCTGTTTTGTTTTCCATAGCCACTCGTCATATTTTGTTTAACGGACCAAATACAGATAATGAATTGATGGTGCATGCTGCTGCCCAGTCCTATAAATGGCGCTGGTTATCCGATCTTCACAAATACAGTCTTAGCCCGTTTAAAATGGGAATGAAAGAATTTACGGTGATATTGATATCTGTGTTTCAAAAGATTTTAAGAGACAAAACATCAGACCACACTTACACAACTTTGAGCGGGACAATGGTGGCCGTATCAGCTGTTTTAATTTTTTTAATAGGCAGTAATTATTGGACTCCGACCATCGGACTTTTTATGGGGTTTTTACTGCTTTTATCTTTATGGCCTTGGCAAACGGCTCTCTATGGCGGACACACTAATGTTGCTATGGCCGTTTCGCTTCTCTCTATTTTTTTTGTGCATCAAGCGGGCGCTAGCGATCTTGTGGGAGGCCAGTTTTTTTGGTTGATGACTGCCGGAGGAGTTTTGTGTTTGACTCTATTTTCATCGGCCTCCTCCTTCAAATATTTGCCGTTATTTTGGGGCGCTGTCGTTTATGAAAAATATAATCTGATATCTAACGGCAAAAACGGCTTCTTAGGATTAAATTTGCTTATTAAAACAAATGACCATTTTTTGCTTAGTTTATTTTTGGTCGTTTTAGCCGTCCTATCTTTTATTGTAGTCAAGCTTTTATACAAAAAAATAGTAATTTTAATTTACAAAAACCAGGCTTTGCCTTTTTTGAATCAGATAATTGTGAGTAGAGAAAAATTTGATCTTGACCACTACTTAGAACATGCAAAAAGGAAACTTAAACAAATTGTCCCATTTTCTGTTTTTATATTTGTCTTTTTTGTATTTTTGATAAACCTACTGGGATTATTATGGACGGCGTCTATTGTTATCGGCTTTGCTATCGTGTTTTTTGCACTCAATCTTCCCAATATCGGAGAGTCATTTGGTCATTACTATGACTATTTGAAAAATACCCAGATTTTGAACAAGCATCGTTTTAAACTTTATATAGACTTTTTTGCCGAAAGAGGAATTACCGTCACTAGAGAATACCGTGGTGCGGGGATGCGATGGCTTCCGAAAATTTTCTTCCGTATGGCGCCCGTTTATACAGTTGTTTTTATGGTCGGACTGGCATTTTTTATTTTCCAGATTATTGTATTAAAAAACCTTGATGTGGCAATTAACGGAGCAATAATTCTTTTTCTTTCTCTATCTCCAATTTTGTGGGCAGAGCTCACCGGAGCTCCACAGGTAGTCAGAACTTATTCTCCTGGCTTTGTCGGCACCATACTCTTTGTGGGTTATTCTTTTTCTCTGTTGACGCATATTAGCGATTACTATTTCTTTATTTTACTTTTTATTCTAGGTGTTGCCGCGGTTACAAGCGGTAAAATATTTTTATCCGATGTTTTTCCATCAAGAATGACGATTGTTAATCTGATGGAAAAGATTGATTCTCTAAAAATAAAAAGACTATATACTTATAAAACCAATTTTAATAAATGTTTTGTTGAAGGAGTTCCCGGTATTGCGGTTTCTGATTTTATGCCTGATAAAAATATTTCTGCGCCGTTTGAAGTGGTATACATAAAAAGCATTGCTGATGTTGCCGATGGTTGGATAGCCATACCCGGAACTAGCAGTAAATCAATAAGCATGGAATCCGAAAAAGAAGCTATAGCCAATGGTGATTATACCGTGGACCCTGTGCTAAATAGGCTTTTGGAGACAAAAGAAATAGAAAAAATAGCTACTGTTAAATTTAAAACATACGGGACGAGCAGAATCTGGGTACACGAAGGAGAGGTAACAAGTTTTAGGGACTTAATTCTCCACGAAATTACAAAAAAAGACCTGTGGCGCGGTTATGCCTGGTTAATACATTCAAGCAATTTAAAACCGTTTTTTAGTTCCTAGATGATTATAACCCAGACACCTTATAGAATATCTTTTTTCGGAGGAGGCACTGATCTGCCAGCTTGGTACCGCAAATACGGCGGAAGTGTTTTAAGCACGACTGTCAATAAGTACTGCTATGTCACTTGCCGTTATCTTCCCCCCTTTTTTAATCATAAGCATAGGATCGTTTATTCAAAAATAGAAATGCCGAATAGGATCAACCAGATTTTTCATCCCGTGGTCAGAAATTGTCTTAAACACACCGGCATTGAAAAGGGCATTGAAATTTATCACCAAGGTGATCTGCCAGCTTGGTCGGGTATGGGCACAAGCTCATCCTTTACTGTCGGTCTTTTGCATGCTTTGCGCACTTTACAAGGAGAAAAAATGGAAAAACATGACCTTGCTCTAAAAGCTATCCACATAGAACAAAATATGATAAAAGACGCCGTTGGCTCGCAAGACCAAACAGCGGTCGCTTTCGGCGGATTGAATAAGATTGATTTTTTGCCTGATGATAGAATAATTGTTACGCCGGTATCTCTACCTTCCGAACGTTTGAAACAATTCGAAGACCATCTTTTATTATTTTTCACTGGTATAATAAGAAAATCATCGGATATTGAAAAGAAAAAAATTAGAAATTTTAAAAGCAGAAAAAATGAACTCGCAAAAATGTATTCTATGGTTGAACCGGCAGTTAAAGTATTAAAAGACGGGAATCTTAATAAATTTGGCGAGATGCTTCACGAATCATGGCTTCTTAAAAGATCACTTTCTGAAAATGTGTCCAATAATTCTATTGACCTTGCCTATAATCGGGCAAGATCGGCCGGAGCCATTGGAGGAAAACTTTTGGGAGCCGGCGGGGGTGGATTTATGCTTTTGTTTGTAGAACCCCAAAAACAACGGCTGGTTAAAAAAGCTCTTCAACATCTTCTTAATGTTCCGTTCAAATTTGAAAGTTCAGGGAGTCAAATAATTTATAATAATCCCGCTAATAGCTTTTAATTTGACCAGCGAGGCATTTTCCGAGACGATTTATTTGATAAAGCCGGTGAACGAGTCCATTATCGGCTTAAAGTCTTTGTGATACTTAGACCCGGCTTTGAGCACTTCATAATGAAGTTCCTTTTTTCCGGTTAATCTCGGCTTTACTTGTGTTCGGTAGATATGTTTAAGAAAAGGAAATGTTCTGGTAATTTTAGAACGAAGAGGTTTCATAATGTTTTTGTTAATATAATTACTTTTTGGACCCTGATCATACTCGCCACATTCTTTTGTTATGTACTTTTTTAGATAGGTCAAAAAAGCTTGTCTTGTAATCAGTATGGCTTCCTCGCGTGTTATGTTATCTTTTTCAGAGATATTTTTGGCCATTGCATCCTCGAACATTTTATAAGACTTACCCCAATCAGAGCCGGTTATCCGGTCGATAAAACCGGGCAGGGCATAATGCCTGTTGTGAATTTGCCTGACCAGACTTAAACAATCAACTACTTTAGACTTGCCTTCGACAACCAATAAGACGGACGGAAGGATTTCAGTGGCAAAAGGAACATCGGGTATGGTTTTAGATGCGCGCCAAAATTTACGCATTGAATCCATGCGGTGAACATAAAACATCGGCGTATAATATTCTTGAAAAAATTTGATGGCTCTTTCTGATGCCCTTTCATGCTCAACCTGTTTTCTGGGATAATCTGCGATGTAGTTTAATTCACCGTAAATTCCATTATTCTTGAGACGAAAACTTACCGCATAACCGCTGGCCGTGACATAATCCGGATGTTCTTCTAGGAACTGTGCGCATTTGGTCAGAGAATTTGGTACAAAATAATCATCGTCTCCGACACAAGCGCCGTATTTTTCCTTGATTATGGACAAAAGATCATCGTGAGAATCTTCTTGGGTGAATTTTTCAGTTTCTTGATATAACTTATAAGTTACTGCGATTTTATTTTCTAAGGATTTAATTGCATTCTTAATCCGGGCGCTATGTTCTTCGTTGCTGGCATCGCCAATATAAATCGGGTGAGGACAATTGACGGAAGCGTAATATTGCAGTTGGCGGATAACAAAATCAGATCGGTCGCGAGTTCTTAAATATATGGCAACATTTTGCATAAAAGGGTAGTAGGATTAATAAAGTTATCTATTTTATAATTTTTCTAATCCTGCTACCCTAAAAACTATCATAACCCCGATATAAATAAAAGCCCCGTTTATCGCGGGGTTTCGTGGCTAATTTTTTTACGGCAATGTTCAAGAAGAAATCCTATGCTTTCTTCAAAGTCATATACGGGTTGCCAGCCGGTCTGTTTAAAGAATTTTTCTGTATTAATTATTTGCAAAGTGGCATCCACGGGACGGAGCAGTCCTTCGTCCACTTTGGAGGGAATGGAACAGCGGGTTTTCTTTTTCAGGATTTCCAAAAACTCTCCAACGGTTACAACTTTATTACCGCCGATATTATAGGCCTCTCCGGGCTCACCTTTTTCCATAGCTACCCAGTAAGCACTAGCGCAATCTCTAGCGTCGAGGATTGTTCTTGTAGAATCCAAATTACCATGAAGCAATTCTTTTTGCAGGCCGGCTTCTATTCTGGCCACTTGCATGGCAAAAGATGTGGCAAATAGATCCTCTCGGCGCGGGTTTATGTAAGTAGACATTCTGGTTATGATTATCGGTAAACTATGACCTTTAAAATAAGAATATCCCAGCGACTCCTGGGCGTACTTTGAAACAGCGTAGGGATTGTTGGGGTTAATCGGGCAGTTTTCATCGATAGGAATATTTTTTGGGTCAACTTGTCCATATACTTCCGGTGTACTGCACATTTGAATTGTGGGTTTAATTCCAGTTAACCGGACGGCTTCTAAAAGATATATCGTACTCATGATATTATTTTGCAAAACGCCAACCGGATTGTCCCAGGCCTTTCTTACGTTGGCGTAAGATGCGAGATGGAAAATCGTGTCTGGTTTTATTCCATTTATTAAACGGCAAACGGCCATCGGATCGTTTAGATCGCAGTCGTGGATGATTGCTTTTCCATGAATTGCCTCAATATTTTTTTGGGAAACAGTGCTATGCCAGCGGATTGTGCCGTGTAATTCAACCGAAGGCTTATTGGCAATGATGTATTCGGCCAAATAGCTGGCTCCGGAACCGGCAATTCCCGTGATTAATGCTTTCAACGTTGCACCCTCTTTTCTGTTTTAAGGAACGAGATTGTTTAAGTTTTTACCATAAATTTTACCTTTGTACAAGCGTAAGTATCCAATAAAAAATCTGAGAATTTATCTCAGATTTATAATTTTAGTGATGACCGGCAATCTCTGTGTGCGGATTTTTATTTCCATAGAGATATGCTCCTCGGCGGTTGCACCACCAGACCATTTTTTCATACCATTCTTCCCATGAGTCCCATCTCGCGTTAGTGTTTGCAGAATCTGATTTTGTCGTTCTGTCAACAGAATAATTATGTATGCCTTTTTTAAGTTCCAACTCTTGTTCAATAAGTGCGGCCTTATAAACCTCCCAAATATTATAAGATAAGGCCATTTCTAAATCAGTAGTTTGAAACGGCAGTTTTATCAAGGATTTGTTAAGCTTCACCGCATCTAGTAGCGGTTCAGCAGATTGGTTTGAACTTACGAGGTTCGTCATCATCGCCAATGCCTCTTCGTAAAATTGACCAAATTTTCCTTCTCTGCATATCTTTATAAATGCATATTCGTCCGGAGGCCATAGAATATTGAGACACTCCTTAGAATGGTAAAACTCTTCGTTTGTACCATTTTGAATGCCTCGAGAGAATTCCTCAAAGAAGTCTAGCAACTCGGCGAAAACAGGAAATTTGTTAGATCGTCTTGGGGTTTCCATAAATACTTCAAATATTTTTTGATAGGGTATTCCATAAACTTCATGCAGGATCATTATTGGTATCTGTAGGAGCTTGTTGAAATAAATAAGCCCTACCACATAGCAGAATGAGCGAGTTTTAATCCATTCTTCTCGAGACATGGTGCTGGTTGCGATGACAAGTTCTTGGTATTCTTCAATGCTGCTAATGGATGCATTTTTCTTGCCATGGATGTTCGTTATTGGCGTCCTAACCATTTCCATTCCATATTCTTCTTGATATTCCGGATCGCCCATTTCTGCGTTAGGCAATATGGAAAGATTATTAAACTGAATTCTGTCATGTTGTCCATCTTCAATAATTTTTGAAACACCTTCTAATACGCTTTGGTATGTTTCCATGGGCATCGGAATGATGTAATCAGTCATTGTGTAAACACCCTGAGCCCTTAGTTCTTTTTGGATTATTTGATATTCTTCCGGTTTCATGTTTTGTCGGCGAACAGCTTCAAGGGTTTCGCGATTTTTTGACTGGATGGACATTACGGTTGCCTTGTTCAGTCCGGCTTCTTGAAGAATTTTCAGAGCTTCTAACGTGTGGGGTTTGGGGTTCTTTGCATTCTGTACAGATACGCCTTCGGGATATCCAGTAGCCTTTTTAACTTCAGCCAGGACTCTTGCAATTTGCACATCCTGTTTAGGAAGTCCGAAGTTGGCGTTAGCGATAAAGATGTAGGGGACTTTTCTTTCTGCGAACCACCAAGTTTCTTTTGTGATGCGATCAAGCGGAAAAAGGCTTATCTTATCTTCAATAGCACCGCCCCAATCGCAATATGTACATTGATAAGGACAGCCGCGATCAGTTTCCCACATCGCAATCCATTTTTGGTCTGGATGAGCTGCCATAAGAGTATCAAATACCCCGTCTAAATATGGAGAAGGAACTTCAGACAAATCATGCATACGTTCAAGTTTGGGATTATGATGAAAAGTTCCATTCGAATCGAGATAACTTATTGAGGGAATCCGGCTTTTATTGGCAAGGCTGTCCGGCACCTGCTCTAAAATCATTTTGAACACTCTTTCGCCCTCGCCATGAACAGCAGTATCAATATAAGGATTATCCTGATGAAATTTTTCAGTCATGCCCATTCTTTTACGCTTAAGATCATCCGGTTTGGGGTCGCTTTTTTTTATTCTGGCAAATTGTTTTTTGCTATCAGGTACATGAGGTCCACCAACGATGACTAACCGTTCTGGGTATCGTCTCTTAAATTCTTTGGCTATGGCCATAGAATTTTCAAAATTCCAAACATAAAGACTAATGGCCAGAACATGGGCATCGCTTAACTTATCTATTGCCTCGTCAATCGGCATAAAAGTAAAAAGTGGCAAAAGAAAGTCATAGTCTTCAGCATGGGTCAGGTATTTTTGAGCATAGGCTTGAATCATTCCCACAGACTGGGGAAAATAATTCTGATCGGAAAAGCTGTTATTAAGCTGGACAAGCCCTATTTTTAACTTGTTTTTTGGTTTTAAAACAATTGAAGTCGGTGGAGGACTTTCGGCTCTTATCGTAAGGGGAATTATTTTTGAACTCATATGCACCCCTTAATTATTAAGGTTCTTAGGGGTAGTTATACATCAAAATGTGTCTTTTGACAATAATAATCAAAAAACCTCCCATAGTAATTGGAGGTTTTTAATTTATTTTAGTGCTTTAGGCCATATCATTAGCCGGATAAAACAACTCCTGGCTATTGCTTTGGCCCGGTCTAACAAAAAACTGACCATTCTCATTATATACCCGTTTAATTCTATTCATTGTTTCATGGCTCAAGGCTGTCAGTCCTTTTGCGGCAGTATTCGCCAAAACATCATTTACGGTAAGCATGCCAGGAATGACAGTACTTACCCCTTTAACGCTTAAACAATAACGAAGAGCCAAAATAGCTAAAGAATCTTCTGTGTGGACTTCTGCTAACAATCGAGCGGCTTTTTGCCATGCTTCTCTCTGTTTGATGGGCCAAACCGACCTATGATCCTGTGGGCCGAAATTCAGATCCATTGTCTTTCCATTATCGGTAAGGAAACCGAAATTCAGAGGCGTACGCGCGATAATTCCTGTGCCTAATCTCTCGGCTAATACCAAGAGTTTATTATCAACGGCTCGTTGGTCAATCATACTTAGATTGACTTGAATAGAATCAAACTCTTCGTATCCTAGTGCCACTAAACCGTGGTCGGGGTGTTTGACTGAAATACCTAACGCCCTAACCAGTCCTTGAGTTTTCAATTCTTTTAAGGCGTCTATGATTTCAGCCATGGGTAATTTTTGAATGTCTGGGTTGTGGAGTTGATGAAGATCAATATAATCCGTGTCCAGGTTTTTTAAACTTCTTTGGAGCGTGGCGATAATATTTCTTCTAGAAAAATCTTGCGGGGTATGATGCTCCAGAAATCCCACTTTGGTTCCAATAACCACTTGGCCTCGCCGGTGTTTAAAAACCCTACCTATTAACTCTTCACTTTTGCCGTAGACACCCGCAGTATCGTAGAAATTTATTCCTTGATCAAAGGCTGTTTCCAGAGCCCTTATTGATTCGTTATCATCAGTTGGTCCATATGAGGTGGCGCCTTCTGTCGCTCCGCCGATACCCCATCCGCCAAATCCTATTTCCGATACCATAATTCCAGAAGTTCCCAGCGGTCTGTATTTCATGGCCGCGCCTTTAGGGTGCCGCCGTCCACCGGAATGTAGGTGCCGGTAATAAAGTTGGCTTGAGCGGAAGCTAAATAGACCACCAAATTGGCAACATCTTCAGATGTTCCTTGCCTGTTCATCGGTATTTTGGCATTAACCTCTTCGGTCATTATTGTCCGTGCCTCCTCTAGCGATATTTTGCAGGTTTCTGCGCGATCCCGGACATCTCTTTCCCAATTCTCACAAAGAACGGCATGGGGACCGATTGCGTTGACGCAAATTCTTTTCGGTGCAAGCTCGTTAGCCATGCGCTTTGTCAGAAAATCCATAGCAGATTTTGCCGCTCCATAATGAGGATTGTATAATCCCGGCTGATGAGAGGTGGCGCTGCTAATGTTGATAATTCTTGCTTGCGATGATGCTTCCAGTAAGGGCAGGGCGTACTTGGTAAACCAGATCATACTTAAAACATTCAGTTGATATATTTTCAACCATTCATCCTCCTTTATTTCAAAAAGACCGAGGGGTTTACCAGTTCCGCCGCCGACATTATTTACAAGGATATCAAGACAATGAATCTGGCTCAAAAGGTTCTTAACACTCTCTTGAGAAGTCGCATCAACTGTTGCCCAGTTTCCATTAATGTTGGAATACATTTCCTCAATTTTCACATAAACCCTTCTTAACTTAGAAGCATTCTGTGCACATAAAAGGACATTGCATCCCTCTTTGGCTAAAGCGATAGCGCATGCTTTGCCTATACCCTGACTTGAACCGGTAATAAGTGCGGTTTTTCCTCTAAGGTTGAGGTCCATATTTTTTTACCCCAATTTCAAAGTTCTTGGCGTGTATTATGTATTTTTTTGCGGTTTCTGTCAACAAAAAAGCCCCGTTAGGGGGCTTGATATAGATTCATAACTTTTCTAGCAACTGCTTCTGCGTTTAGATCGTAACAGCTTAACATATATTGATGGCATCCGACACGATGATTATATTCATCGGGAATACCTAGACATCGGAAAATCGGTTTCTTGTTTCCGCCACATTCGCAAATGACTCTTGCCACACTTTCTCCAAGCCCGCCGATGATGTTGTGTTCTTCTAAGACAAATATCGCGTCTTTTGTTCGGGCCGTTTTTTCAATAAGTTCTTTATCCAAAGGTTTTATGGTGTGTATATTTATCACCTCTGTACTGATTCCGTGTTGCTCCAAAATATTGCTTGCGGCAACAGCCTCATTTACAACTGTGCCGGTGGCAAATATGGTTATGTCTTTGCCGGGCTTAACAACTAATCCTTTTCCAATTTTCAAATCGTATTCTTTTTTGGCATTTGGTTCCCCGCCTTTGCCAATGCGAAGGTATGCAGGATGAGATGCTTTTATTAAATACTCTGTAATTAAGCGCCCCTCAAACGGATTAGATGGCGAATATATTTGCATATTCGGCAATGCTTTCATGGCCGCAATATCTTCAATTGCGTGGTGAGTGCATCCGCATGTAGAATAAGCATAACCAGCAGCCACTCCGATAACTACAACCCCGACATTCTGATAACAAATATCCACCTTAATTTGTTCAAGACACCGCAAGGTTACAAATGGAGCAATTGAATAAGCAAATACCCTATGTCCTGAAAGAGCAAGTCCGGCAGCAATGCCTATCATGTTTTGTTCGGCAATACCAACATTAAAATATTGGCCGGGTAAATTTTCTTTGAAATCATCTAAGTGGGCATGGCCCAGATCACCGGTTAGAAAAACCACCTTAGGGTCGGCTAACGCGGCTTTATAAATCGTCTTAATGACTTCAAATCTCATTGCAATTCTCCGCTCAATTCTTTTTTGGCCCTCTCATATTCTTCTTTGGTCGGACATTTGCCATGCCAGATGTAGTCGCCCTCCATAAAAGAAATGCCTTTGCTTTTTGTTGTGTGGCAATTCAGAGCAAAAGGTTTTTCGTGTTTTATATTTAACCGGCCGATAATTTCAGCAAAACAATGCCCCGAAATATTTTCTGCATCCCATCCAAAGCTTTCCAACTTCTTATGAATAGTAGCGAGGCTAAGGATTTTGTCGGTTGGTCCGAGTGTCTCAAGATTATTGTTATCAATAATGAGGATTAAATTGTTTAATCTATGGAATCCAGCGAACATTAATGCTTCCCAGTTTGAACCCTCCTGAAGCTCGCCGTCTCCGACCAAAACAAATATTCTTGATGGCCTTCTTGCGTTTTTTTCGGCTAATGCCATTCCTATACCAAGCGGCAGACCATGACCTAAGGAGCCATTGGTCGTTTCAATTCCTGGCAAAGATCCAAGGGTATTATGGTCGCTAATCAGGGTACCGTTGGTGCCATATTCCTTTAGTTTCTCAAACGGGAAATAGCCCCTTAACGCCAAAGTGACATATAGAGCTACGCAGGCGTGGCCTTTGCTCAATATGAATCTGTCCCTGTTTTCCCAATTTGGATTTTCGGGGTCAATTTTAAGGATGTCTCCAAAATATAATGCTGTTAATATATCGGTAACAGAAAGTGCGCAGCCAAGATGGGACGACTTGGCTTTAAATATCATATCCAATATCAGCTTCCTGGCTGTTTTTGCTTGTCGAGTCAAGTAACTGATATCTGTCATTTTTCCCTTATTTTTAATGAACGCAATTTGGAAACTATACGGTTAAATTTTTCTTTGGTCAACTAAAAGGGAACAAAAAAGACGCTTAAGCGTCTTTAGAAATGTCCCGCAATTTGAACGACAGCTTTGTTTCCATAAAGATAAGCACTGCGCTTACTGCCGTACCAGACAACTTGTCGGCACCAATCTTCCCATGAATTCCATTTCTCGCTCTCATAATCTATAGTGATGACAGCACGGTGTTTTTCTAAGGGAATGGGTTTACCTCGAATTGCTGCGTGATAGAATTCCCAAATGTTATATGAAAGCAACAGATCCTGACTATCGGCACGGAATGGCAATTTTAACATATCCTGGTTAAGCTGCACTGCTTCTTTTATTGCGTCTAAATTCTCACTTTTGCCATATTTAACCGATAATGATTCCAAGGTTCTGTATGCTTCTTGATAGAATGCTGGAAGATCGCCGTTAATGGCTAAATCAATGAGCATGTATTCATCAGATGGCCATCGTACATCAATATATTTTGGCGAATGACAAAATTCTTCTTCTCCGCGCTGAATTGATTGCGCTTTAGCAACGAAGAATTGTCTCACCCTGTTTAGTATGGGAAATTCTTCAGCTTTCTTAATATTGTCTTCAGAAAACAGTTCTATCAATTCGCGATAACTTGCTCCGGTAATTTCATGCGTGAGAACAAGGGGAATCTGAAGTATTTTATCAAAGTGTAGAAATGCTGAAGTCCATCTAAAAACACAGACCCGGACCCAGTCCTCTTTGGGCATTGTTTTGGTCGCGATTACCACCTCCTGCACTTCAGGAACGTCTCCTTCTATTTCTTTTCTGCTGCCGTGAATGTTTACACTTCTCATTTTTACTGTCTCCATTCCATGTAATTTTTGATAACTTGGGTCGGCCATCTCGGCATTGGGCAGGATCGTAAGATTATAGAAGAGAACCCGATCATGAAGACCACTTCTAATAAGTTCATCGATACCATTAGCGAACGAGTCATATGTTTCTCCGGGCAAGCCAAGAACAATATCAGTAAAAGCTGAAATACCATCCTCCTTCATTCGCCGTTGAATTTCCCTGTATGAGTCAAGGTTGATATTATCTCTTTTTATATCTTTCAGGGTTTGAGGATCTAAAGATTGCATTGATAGCGATGCTCCGGCAGCAAGGCCGGCGTCGGCAAATATTTTTTGAACCTGATAAGACCGATCGGTGGCATTTTTGGTATTCGAAACCGTGATCGTATTGGGACGGCCGGTCTTTCTTTTCACTTCGGCGCAGTATTTGGCTATTTCTATATCACGAGGCAAAATCCCGAAGTTTGCGTCAGCGAGAAAAATAAACTGGACGTTATGTTTTGCAAACCAATCTATTTCTTGATAAACTCTTTCAATTTTCCACTTATTTATTTTGGACGCTATAGCTGAACCCCAGTCGCAAAATGTACAGGAAAACGGACATCCGCGATTTGTCTCCCAAACCGTAATCCATTCCATGTCCGGATATGCTTTGATAATAGAATCAAAAGTTCCTTCAAGATATGGAGAAGGTACCTCGTCAAGATCTTTTAAGCGTGGGATTCTTTCGGTCTGGACAATAAAGCCATCTCGATCTAAAAAACTTATTGAAGGAATTTCTTTCCAGTCGCCGTATAGATTTTGGAGCAGAATTGAAAAAGGCCTTTCTCCTTCACCATGGACAGCGATGTCAATATAATTATTTTCCCTTAAATAGGTTTGTGTTCTTTCTAGTGCGGGGTCAATTATATCTTGACCGGTTTTCTTCGGATTTTCCCATTTAAGCGTGGCTTGTTTATTCTGAATATGAGATTTGTATTTATCTGGCACATGAGGACCGCCGACAACGATAATGATTTCAGGTTTTATTTTTTTCAGTTCTTTGGCTATTCTGCGGGCTAATTGGTCATTCCAAACATAAAGGCTAAAACACGCAACATCTGCGGGTAAAAGTTTTTTCACAGCCGAATCTACTGATTCGCGAGTAAATATATAGGGCAGAAAATGAAAGTCATCGATATTCGGAATATTCTTTTGAGCAAATACCTCCAAGATTCCTGCTGAATATGGAAGATAATTGGCGCCGGAAAAGCCGGCATTTATTTGGCACAAACCGACCGTTACTTTTCGTCTCATGGAATCTTCTGGATCCTTGTTTTAAATAACAGATTAGGCTCAATATACTTATTGTGTTAGTCTTAGTCAATAATAAAAACCCCGAATCGGGGTTTAATTTTATTCAACTGAAGTGAACGGGTTTTCCCAGCCGGGCACAAGGTCAATCATCATTTGTTCTTTAAATTCATCTCTCGGCAGGTAGGGAAACATATCTTCAATCGGAGTGTTCCAGCCGATGATTTTAGGGCCATACGAATGCCATTCGTGGCAGTTTATATCGCAGAAAATAAGTCCGTCTGAATTAAGGACCTTTTTTATCTTTTCTTCAACCTCTTCGTCGTTGTCTACTACTTCCAGCGGTGCTTCATAACCGAGTCCAATTACCTTTCTAAAATCTGGCGGACTATAGCCCTTTGGACCACAAGCTTCCATTCGGCCTCCGAAATTAGTTATCTGGAAAGACTTGGTAATGCCGTAGATGTGGTTATTCAGAATAAAAACTTTTATTCCGATACCATAATTAATACAAGTTTGGATTTCCTGAATATTCATGTTAAATCCGCCGTCACCAATAACGCAGACCACATTTTGTTTTTTCTTATCAGAAGCAAACCATGCCCCCATAGCTCCGGCAAAAGAAAAACCCATTGGCGAATTGCCGTTGTTGGTGATAAATCTCTGGCCCTGCTTGGTTTCAAATATCGCATTCGTAATAATAACGTTACCTCCGCAGTCGTAAACAAAAATGTCATCTGGTTTCATCTGATCAGATAACTTTTTCATGAAAACAAATGGGTTGACCGTATCTGTTTTTCGGCAAAAGAGCTCTTCTTTGGTCGGATGGTACATTTGTTTCCATTTATTAACCTTATCCATCCACCAGCTGTGAGGGTGATCACTATTTCGGTATCTTAAGGCAAAATATTCTCTTTGCAATTTTACAAGCAAGGTTTGTAAAAATATTTTGGCATCACAGCGGATGTTAACGTCAAACGGAATCTGCTGAAGTTTTCTTTGAAGGAGTGCCGGATCAACATCTACTACATATTTTTTTGCTTCTCTGGCAAAAGAATGAAGGTTGCCTCCGGTGATTCTTCCTGAAATACGGCAACCAATAGCAAGGAGAAGATCTGAATTTTGGAGAGCAAAATTGCCGGCTCGGCTACCGTTTGTGCCGATCCGTCCGCCATAGAACTCGAAATCGGATGTTACCACATCGAGAGCGTTAAATGTTGGCAGGCAGGGAATTTTTAGTTCCTTTGCTGCTGCCAGAAGTTCTTGGACGGCGTTGGCTATCCACACTCCTCCGCCAACCAATATAACTGGCCGCTTGCTTTTTCTTATGTCTTCGAGGAAGTTATCTATTTGGCTATTAATCAAATGCGTGTCATATGCGGTTTTTTTTATTTCCGGATCAAAACCATGAAGCTCATTAAGATCGATTTCTTCTTTTTGAACATCAATCGGCATATCGAGCAGAACTGGTCCGGGTCTGCCTTCTTGGCAGAGGAACCATGCTTTTTCAAGTTCATACTTAATATCTTTAGCGTTGCGGACCTGTTTGGCATATTTAGTTATTGAGGAAACAATTTCAACAATGGGAGTTTCCTGAAAACCAACCTGTCTTACGGACGGGTCAGGGCGTATGAATTGTGATTTGATCTGGCCTACCAAAAAAAGACAGGGGACGGAGTCGTAAAAGCAGTTACCGATAGGTGTGAGCAAATTTTGTGCACCAGGACCGCTTGTGGCAATAACTACGCCCGGCTTGTGACTTACTTTTGCATACCCTTCGGCAGCGAAGCCTGCAGCCTGCTCATGCATCGTAGCGATATATCGGATCCTTTCAGTACGGGTAAAAGCATCGATGAGATTTGCATTAGCTGCTCCATAAACCTCAAACACTTCTTTAATGTCATGATCTGCCAAAAAATCAAGGATATAATCGCTGACTCTCTGTTTCATTTTTTCCTCTGTAATTGTAAAGGTTCAATCGTCTAAAAACATATGTTATAAAAAGAGCTTTGTCAACTTGTTGAAATAAAAATCGACCGAGGATACGGCCGATAATCAGATAAATTTTTTTGTTAATTAATTCGCCTCCACACTTGCTAAAACTACGTCCGATATAAATTTTATATCCCCCTGATTAAGGGACGGATTATTAGGAAGAAAAAGTCCGCAATTATAAATTCTGGTAGCCATGGGTGCGGTAAATTTGCCATAATTGTCATACCAGAAAGGATGGAGGCCAAGATTGCCGGCGGAGTATAATCTTGTTTCTATGCTGTTCTCCGTCAGGGCATTGGCAATCTTGTCTCTTTCGGTTGAATCCTTGGCTAAGATGGCGAAATGGATACTTGAGACCATGGAGTTCTTGTCGTAATTTTGAGTGTAAAAATGGCTGCTTAGCAACTGTCGGTAAAGTTCATGATTTTCTGCCCTTCGCCTGATTGTCCACCCCAGCTTGTCTAATTGTCCTAAGCCGATGAACGCTTGTATATCAGTGGGCCGGACATTAAATCCCGGGTAGAAGAAAGCAAATGGCCGATGGGCGGTATCAATATTGTACTTGTTGAAGATTCTGTTGTAGGTCTCGGAGTCCAAATGCTGGCCCCAGCCATGGCTTCTGATCATTACCAAAATGTTATGGAACTCTTGGTCGTCAGTAAAGACAAGTCCTCCCTCAACGGTCGGGGACTGGTGGCCGTAATAAGTAGAAAAACTGGACATATCTCCGAATGTTCCGACCTTTTGGTCTTTGTAACTTGAACCCACAGAAGCGCAAGCATCTTCCAATAGAATAAATCCGTATTTATTTTTCAGGGCTAAAACCTCATCCATTTTATGAGGTATTCCAAGAACTTGGACAAGCATTACCGTGGCAGGATGGTGCTTTTTAAGCAATTCTTCTAGGTGGTTCAGGTCCAATCCGAATGTTTCCGGATCTGCTTCGCACATGATAGCTTCAAAACCAAATTGAATAGCCGGAGCAATCGTTGTTACCCAACCTACACTTGGAACAATAACCTTTTTATTCATTAATTTACTGGAGCAAAGAAGGGCATAGTACATAAGAAGATTGGCCGAGGATCCGGAATTACAGAAAAGAGCAAACTTTCTTCCCAACCATTCCGTCCATTTATTTTCATACTGCTTAGTCATTTCATCCATTGTTAATCTTGGCGAAGTTCTTAACCAGGTAATTACATTTTCAATATCTTGATGGTCAATTGTGTCACCGGCCAGAGGATATTTAGGACTTGTGGTGCTCATTCAGCCTCCCTAGTTATTAAGGTTCTTTGCGTATTGTATACAAAATTTTTATGTGCTAGTCAAATAAAATCCCTCACCTTTCTGAATGGTGAGGGATAAAAAACTGCCGAAAAGGGCAGTTAAGGTTATGATCTTTTAGACAAAAGATATTTAGCGTTTAGGACAAGATAGTCGATATCTGTTCCCAAGAAACAGTCGATAGCTTCATCCGGAGTGTTCACGATTGGCTGGCCCATGACATTGAATGATGTATTCAAAACAACATGAACGCCGGTTAATTTTCCAAATTCATGAATTAGCCAATAAAGTTCATTGTTTTGTTCTCTGTTCACTGTTTGGACTCTAGCTGTTCCGTCGATGTGAGTAATGGCCGGCACTTTGTTTCTTTTGTCTTCTTTTACGCCATAAGTCAGGAGCATGTAGGGAGATTCGTGCGTATTGTCAAAATATTCGCCGCAACGTTCTTCTAAGACGACCGGAGCAAATGGCCTGAAACTCTCACGGTGCTTAACCCTTGAGTTTAAGACATCTTTCATTTCAGCGGGGAAGGGAGCGGTAAGAATTGAGCGGTTTCCTAAAGCGCGAGGTCCGAATTCTGAACGTCCACTAAACCAAGCGACAATTTTTTGTTGTTCTAATAGACTTGCCACTCTTGGAAAAATATTTTCTACTTTCTCATACTTCAGCCCAGCCCTATCTAGAAGTTTTTCAATCTCCTGATCGGAATAGCCATTTCCAAGATAAGCATTTATCATTTTTTGTCGTTCACCTTGCGGGTTTTTGAGATAATGGTAATAAAGAGCTGCACCTAATCCGATGCCGGCATCATTAGCTGCTGGTTGGATAAATATTTTTTCAAAAGGCGTTTCGGTTAATATTTTTCCATTAGCAACACAATTTAAGGCAACTCCGCCGGCTAAACATATGTTTTTTTCTTTAGTTTGTCGGTACAGGTGGTTGGCACTATGAAGCATAACTCTTTCGGTTATATATTGAACGGCAGCAGCAATATCTCGGTGCCTTTGGGTGATATCCTCGGTTGGCTTTCGTGGTGGACCGCAAAGTTCGGTAAACTTGGCTGACATTGTAGATCCTTGAATGAACGGATAATCAAAATAGCTAAAATCAAACGCAAACATGCCGTTTGGCAGAAGGGTGACCATGTCTTCAAAAATCTCTTGATAGGTCTCTACGTTGCCATAGGGAGCCAAACCCATCACCTTGCCCTCGTCACAGTGGCGTTTAAATCCTAACCACTCGGTAATACACGTATAAAGTACCCCTAGAGAATTTGGCCAATCAACATTATTTCTTTCAAATGTCCGAATGAGATTATCTTTAGCTTGGCCTGTCATTAAGCTTTCAATTTCACCAACCCCGTCAATACTCAATAGTGCGCTGTGAGAAAACCCTGAAAGATAATAAGCGCTTGCCATGTGAGCAACATGATGGCGGCAGAAAAATATTTTTTCCGTAAAGTCTAAATTTTCTCTTATATCTTTTTCAATATCAATTATTCTGCTTATCCACTTAAACTCTTCAAGCATTCTTGGGGCGACCTGCGGGTAGTAATTAAACCAATGCCGTATAAACCTAAGGCGGATATGACTAACCGGGTCAGTGGGTACACAAATGACATCAATATCTTTCATTTTGATTTTTGCAAAGTCAAGACAGGCCCTGATTGCGTTATGCGGAAAGTCGGTGGTGTGTTTTTTTCTGTTAAATCTTTCTTCTTCGGCAGCATAAAGCAACCGGCCGTCTTTAATAATCGCCGCTGAAGTGTCGTGTGAATAGGTCAAGGTTCCCAGTATGATCATTCTTATCCTATTTTTGTAAATAAACTATAAAAGGTATACTTAATTTTTTTAATTAAGTCAAACACAGTCGGTAATGTGTACACACATATGGCGGTTTCCGAGTAAGCTCGGAATATGGCAATATGTATAGCTAAAACAATCAAAGAAGAGCGGTTAAGGTGGGCGCTCCTCATACAAAATTTTTAAAATTTTGACAAAAACAAAGGGGCCAAGGATCAAAGATCCCCAGCCCCAAAGACTCAAAAAGAGCCAAAACGCTACGACTTGCGGACACCAGCCACGAGCGTGCGCGAGTACCACACGTCGCTCGACCAGTCCAAGCGCAGCATGCGGTGGCCGGCATCGCCCCAGAGACAGACCACGCCCGGGCCGCCGCGGGCGACAAGAACCGGCTCATGCGGAAACATGATTGATCGCTCCCGCTGCTTCTCGGAATGCTGTTCCCCGAAGAGCAAGCCGTCCTCATAGACAGGCCTGTCGAGACCTAGTTTCTGGATAACAGCCAGTGAGTCTGCGAATGAGTAGCCTTTCGTGAACCCATGTTCGGCCATGTCCACCAACTCAACCGTCCGCTTTCCCTGGCGACGTCGCCACGGAAAGTTCTTGCCGTTGATCCAGGAATTGACGTACTGATAGTTGCCATCCGCCACAACCTGTTCGGTCGTCCGGTTGCCACCGATGTTAATGGAGAAAATGTTGCTCGCCGCTTTGGCAAGAGCAACAAGTTCAGCAACGAACCGGTCAATGACCGGACCGAGCTTGTCCTCGGAGAGGCCAAGGAGGATCTCCTCGCCATGCTCCTTGATCGCAGCCATCACTTTCGTGACGACCAGCGTGACAAACCCGAGCGCGCTTCCGAGCGACGACTTACTTTTCGCCATTCTCTCTTCTCCTTGGTTCGCCTCTCACTCCACAGAATTGCAGAGCCCCGAGCTCACCTTTTCAACGTACATGTTAATTATACGCCTTTTCACTCAGAAAGTCAAGCTTATGTGGTAATGTGTACACACATATGGCGGTTTCCGAGTAAGCTCGGAATATGGCAATAT
>CAZZGH010000001.1:0-463 GCA_964653875.1 uncultured Candidatus Saccharibacteria bacterium | reverse complement strand
GTATAGCTAAAACAATCAAAGAAGAGCGGTTAAGGTGGGCGCTCCCCATCATCAACAAGGGAGCAAGACTGGTCGATGTGGCAAAGGTTTGTCCTTACAGTAAACGGAGTCTTGAACGCTGGGTAGCAGAATATCGAAAACATGGTGAAGCCGGACTTGAGCCACAATCAACAGAACCCAAAAGATACCGTAATGAGACTTTGATTAGAATCAAAGAGAGAACTATTGAGATTAGAAAGAAGACAAAGAAATGCGCTTTGAAGATACACTGGCAATTAGAAAAAGAAGGTATTAACCTGCATGAGAGAACAGTCGGCAAGATATTAAAGAAAGAGAATTTGGTGCGAAAATATCGTGTCAAAAAGATAGTGTATAAATATATCAGGGCAGAGCGTAAAGCCGAAGAGTTAATTGAGATAGATGTTAAGTTTGTGCCCGGAAAGATAGCTGGTAAGCGATATTT